>DATFXA010000091.1:0-4455 GCA_035258645.1 Gaiellaceae bacterium | reverse complement strand
CGGCTCGTCGGCGCGCCCGCGAAGCGTCAGCAGGTGACCAACCCGCAGAACACGATCTTCTCGATCAAGCGCTTCATGGGCCGCAAGTTCGGCGAGGTCTCCGAGGAGATGAAGATCGTCCCGTACGAGGTCGTCGAAGGGGCGAACGGGGACGTTCGCGTCAAGGCCTCCGGCAAGGAGTACGCACCGCCGGAGATCAGCGCGATGATTCTTCAGAAGCTGAAGGCGGACGCCGAGGCGTATCTCGGCGAGTCGGTCAACGACGCCGTGATCACGGTTCCCGCCTACTTCAACAACGCCCAGCGCGAGGCGACGAAGGACGCCGGCAAGATCGCCGGCCTGAACGTCCTCCGGATCATCAACGAGCCGACCGCGGCCTCGCTCGCGTACGGGCTCGACAAGGAGGGCGACGACCAGACGATTCTCGTCTTCGACCTCGGCGGCGGGACGTTCGATGTCTCGGTGCTCGAGCTCGGCGAGGGCGTCTTCGAGGTCAAGTCGACCAACGGTGACAACCACCTCGGCGGCGACAACTTCGACAAGGCGATCGTCGATTGGATGGTCGCCGAGTTCAAGCGCGAGCAGGGCATCGACCTCTCGCAGGACAAGATGGCGCTCCAGCGGCTCTATGAGGCGGCTGAGAAGGCGAAGATCGAGCTGTCGTCGACGATGTCGACGCAGATCAACCTGCCCTTCATCACCGCCACGCAGGAGGGGCCGAAGCACCTCGACCTGCAGCTCACGCGCGCGAAGCTCAACGAGCTGACCGCCGACCTGCTCGACCGCACCGTCGGTCCGACCAAGCAGGCGCTGGCGGACGCCGGCATCGACGCGTCCGGGATCGACCACGTCGTCCTCGTCGGCGGCATGACCCGCATGCCTGCGGTCGTCGACAAGGTGCGCGACCTGATCGGGAAGGACCCGCACAAGGGCGTCAACCCGGACGAGGTCGTCGCCGTCGGCGCCGCGATCCAGGCCGGCGTCCTGCGCGGCGAGGTCAAGGACGTGCTCCTGCTCGACGTGACGCCGCTGTCGCTGGGGATCGAGACCAAGGGCGGCGTGTTCACGCCCCTGATCGAGCGCAACACGACCATCCCGACGAAGAAGTCAGAGACGTTCACGACCGCCGAGGACAATCAGCCCTCGGTTGAGGTGCACGTGCTCCAGGGCGAGTCGGAGATGGCGCTCTACAACAAGACGCTCGGCAAGTTCCAGCTCGTCGGCATCCCGCCGGCGATGCGCGGAATGCCGCAGATCGAGGTCACCTTCGACATCGACGCCGACGGAATCATCCACGTGTCGGCGAAGGATCTCGGTACGAGCAACGAGCAGAAGATCCGAATCGAGGGCGGCTCAGGGCTGAAGCAGGAGGAGGTCGAGCGGATGATCCGCGAGGCCGAGTCCCACTCCGACGAGGCGCACCGGCTGCGCGAGCTCGCAGACGCGCGCAACGCAGCTGAGAGCCTCGCCTACCAGACCGAGCGAACGCTCAACGAGCACCGCGACAAGCTCGACCAGGCCGATGCCTCGACCATCGAGGGTCGTGTGATGGAGCTGAAGGGCGTACTCGAGAGCTCGGACGTCAACGAGATCCGTCAGAAGACGGAGGCGTTGCAGGAGGCCGCGCAGAAGCTCGCCGAGGCGGTCTACGCCCAGGCGACGGCTCAGCAGGCCCCGACCGGCGGCAACGGTGCCGACGGTGGCGAGACGTCGGATGACGAGGTGATCGAGGACGCCGAGATCGTCGACGAGGAGGCCAAGACCTCGTAATGACCGATCCAGCGAAGGAACAGCTCGACCAGGTCGAGCCCCAAAAGCCAGAGGATCACGCACCGGATCACCGTTCGGTGCGTGATCCTGAGACGCGTAGCGTGCTCGAGCAGCGGCTCGCCTCCGCGGAAGCCGAGGCAGAGGCGCACCTGAACGATCTCAAGCGGCTCGCGGCGGAGTTCGAGAACTACCGCAAGCGCGCAGCCCGCGAACAGCAGGCTCTCTCGGCTCGGGCCACCGAGCGACTCGTCAAGGAGCTGCTGCCGATCGTGGACGACCTCGAGCGAGCGCTCGAGGCGGCCGAGGAGCATCAGGAAGCGAAGCTCGAGGAAGGAGTACGGCTGGTTCATCGCCAGCTCGCCTCGGTGCTCGAGCACGAAGGGCTCGCGGAGATCGAGACGAACGGCAAGTTCGACCCGCACGTCCACGAGGCGCTGCTGGCCCAACCTTCCGATGCCGACGAGGGCAGCGTGATCGAGGTGCTTCAGAAGGGCTACCGGCTCGGCGACCGTGTCCTGCGGCCCGCCCGGGTCGTAGTGGCGGCTCCAAAGGAAACGAATGGCGACGACCACTAAGAACCCCTACGAAATCCTCGGCGTCTCGAAGACCGCGACGGCCGACGAGATCAAGAAGGCCTACCGCAAGCTCGCGCGCGAGTACCACCCGGACCGCAATCCGGGTGATGACTCGGCCGAGGAGCGGTTCAAGGAGGTCCAGGGCGCGTACGACCTGCTCTCGGATCCTGAGAAGCGCAAGCAGTACGACACCTTCGGGTCGGCGAACGGCCGCGGCGGCTTCCAGGGCGGCAACGTCAACTTCGGCGATTTCAACGTCGAGGACTTCGGCGACCTGGGGGACTTCTTCGGTGGGCTCTTCGGCGGCCGCGGCGGCAGGGCCGGCGCAGGCCGGACCTCCCGCGCCCAGCGCGGCAACGACGTCGAGGTGCAGGTCAATCTCTCGTTCGACGACTCGCTGAAGGGCGTCGAGACGAAGATTCCGGTCACGCTGGAGACGGCGTGTTCCGAGTGCCACGGGTCGGGCGCCAAGCCCGGCACGGCGCCGAAGATCTGCCCGGAGTGCCATGGCCGAGGCGTCGTCGCCGAGAGCCAGGGCTTCTTCGCCCTCTCGCAGCCCTGCCCGCGGTGTCACGGCAACGGGACCGTGATCGAGGATCCCTGCCCTCGCTGCGGCGGCTCGGGACGCGAGCGCCGGACGAAGCGCTACACGGTCAAGATTCCCGCGGGTGTCAAGGACGGCACCCGCATCCGCCTGAAGGGCAAGGGCGAGGCAGGCTTCTCGGGCGGCGAAGCGGGCGACCTCTACGTTGTCACGCGCGTGCAGCCCTCGAAGCTCTACGAGCGCCGCGGCGACGACCTCGTCGTCGAGGTTCCGATCACCTTCTCGGAGGCGGCCCTTGGCGCGACCGTCGAGGTTCCAACCCCGGACGGGACGGTCTCGGTAAAGGTCAAGCCAGGCACCCAGGACGGGACGCTGTTGCGCGTCAAGGGCAAGGGCGCTCCCAAGCTCAAGGGCTCTGGCCGCGGCGACCTGCTTGCACGCGTGAAGGTCGAGGTGCCGAAGAAGCTGAAGAAGCGCGAGCGCGAGTTGCTCGAGGAGTTGCAGAAGCAGCCCCACGACGATCCGCGCGA
The DNA here is from genome assembly GCA_035258645.1 of Gaiellaceae bacterium. Taxonomy (GTDB): domain Bacteria; phylum Actinomycetota; class Thermoleophilia; order Gaiellales; family Gaiellaceae; genus 13-2-20CM-68-14. Next base: position 1,036 of record DATFXA010000091.1, on the reverse strand, counting down.
GGCGCTGTTCTCGTGAGGCGGGCGATGACGTACTTGCTGGTCTGGTCACTCTCGCCCGTCGGCACCCTGCTGAACGCGGGCTTGCTCTACGTCACGCTCATCGCCGTCGGCGCACGGTGGGACCACCCGGTTCTGTGGCTCAGCGTCGTCATCTTCGTCGGTGCCTGCGCGTACTTCGACATCCGCGCCTACGTGGCACGCAAGCGGCTCGGGATGTCGGCCTACGAAGCGGGCGAGGCGGTCATGGAGCGCATGTGGCCGGGCGCGCGCGAGCAGGAAGAGGAGGCCGAGCAGTGATGGACGACCGTCCGCGCTACATGATCTCGATCGCGGCCGAGCTGGTCGGCATGCACCCCCAGACGCTGCGCATCTACGAGAGCAAGGGTCTCGTCAGTCCCAAGCGCACCCGCGGAAACACCCGTCTCTACTCCGAGGCAGACCTCGAGCGGCTGCGTTTGATCCAGCGGCTGACCACCGAGCTCGGGCTCAACCTCGCCGGCGTGGAGGTCGTGCTGCGGCTCGAAGACGAGCTGCGCAGGGCCCATGACCGGCTCGAGCTGCTCGAGCGCCAGAGGCGCGAAGAGATTCAGGAGCTTCATAGGCAGTATCGGCGCGACCTCGTGCTCTACCGGGCACCGCAGCCGGTTCCGACCCGACAGAACTGAGGAGAACAGTGGACTTCAACAAGCTGACTTTGAAATCACAGGAGGCCGTCGCCGGCGCTCAGGAGCTCGCGCGCCGGATGGGCAACCCTGAGCTCTACCCTGAGCATCTCACGCTGGCGCTGCTCGACCAGGAGCTGCCCCGCGAGCTCGTGCCCGATCCCGAGGCGCTTCGCGCCGAAGCCGATGCGGCGCTGCGCGCCAAGCCCTCGACCGAGGGCGCCAGCCAGCAGCCTCAGGTCGGCGCAGCGTTCTCGCGCGTGCTCGACCAGGCGTTCGAGGAGGCGGGCAAGCTCGAGGACGACTACGTCTCGACCGAGCACCTGCTGCTTGCGCTCGACGTCGTCCCGCGGGAGCAGCTCGAAACGAAGATC
>DATFXA010000090.1:0-16398 GCA_035258645.1 Gaiellaceae bacterium | reverse complement strand
CTGCGTCCGTTCGCCAGCCTGCTCGACGGAGCGATCGCCCACGTCTGGGGCGTCCGCGTCGCCGGGGTGGTGCTCGCCACGCCCGCGCTGCTCGCGGGCCTGGCGGTCACGGTGACTGCTCTGCGACAGCGTCGCGGTCCGCTTCGATCCGCCGGCGCCAGTGCAGCGTCCGCAGCATCGTCAGGATCGCTCCGAAGCCCAGAAGGGCGTTGAAGACGATCAGCGTCACCCGCATGCCGACGCTGAAGCTGAGCAGGACCGTCCGCGAGGCCTTGCCGGCGAACGTGTAGAGCAGGAGCGCCTGCTCGGTGCCGATCCCCGAGGGACTGATCGGAAGCAGCGCGGCAAGACTCGCGGTCACCTGCACCAGAATCGCGTTGTGCAGCGTCGCGGGCACGTGAAAGGCCAGCAGGAAGAAGTAGATCATCGTCAGCCGCAGGCCCCAGTCGGCCGCCTGCCAGACCACGACTCGGCGGAGGTAGGCCGTCTTGTCGGAGAAGATCCGGAAGCCGAGCCGGACCCGCTGCCAGAAGCCGATCAGGTCCTCCGCGAACCAGAGCAGCAGCAGGATGACCAGCACGGCGATCAGCCCGAGCACGATCAGCGTCCCCCGGATGTGACCGAAGAACCAGTGGAAGTCGAAAGCGTGCAGGCGCGCGAGCACCGAGCTTCCCGGTAGCTCGCCCGCCACGATCGCCCAGACGATGAAGCCGAGTGCGACGACCGAGTCGAAGAGGGTCAGCGCGACGAGCGTCGAGGCAAGCGTTGGATAGGTCGACCCGGCGATCCGGTGCTTGACGATGAACAGGCCGACGGCGTCGCCCCCGCGCGCGGGCACGATCGCGTTGACGCCGACGCGCGCCAGGATCGCGCCCCAGACCGAGCGCCAGGGCACGGCCGTGTCCGGGTACGCCGCGGCGATGATGTTCCGCCAGGCGCGGCTGACGCAGCCGAGCTTGATGAACTGGCAGACGAGAGCGGCGGCCAGGGCTGCCCAGCCGACGTCGGCCAGGTGGTCGAAGAAGACGCGGATGTCGTGTAAGACCCCGCCCACTCGTCTGTTCCCGGCCGTTTAGTCGGGCGGCCCGGAACCGTCGCGGCCTGCGCCGTCTTCCGCCATGTAGGGGTAGCGGTAGTCCTTCGGCGGAACGAACGTCTCCTTGATCGTTCGTGGGGAGACCCAGCGGATCAGGTTCCACATCGAGCCCGCCTTGTCGTTCGTGCCTGAAGAGCGGGCGCCGCCGAACGGCTGCTGGCCGACGACCGCACCCGTCGGCTTGTCGTTGACGTAGAAGTTGCCGGCGGCATATTCGAGTTTCTCGTTCGCGTCCTCGATCGCTGCTTGGTCGCGCGCGAAGACGGCGCCCGTCAGCCCGTACGGCGCCGTCCGGTCGACGAGCTGGAGGGTGTCGTCCCACTGCTTCTCGGGATAGACATACGCGGTGACGACCGGGCCGAACAGCTCCTCCCGCATCGTTCGGAAGTCCGGGTCCTCGGTCTCGATCACCGTCGGCTCGACGAAGTAGCCCTCCTCGTCCTCGATCCCGCCGCCGACGAGCACCTTCGCCTTGGCGGCCGACCTGGCTTCCTCGATCGCGTCTCGCTGCGTCTTCAGGGCGTTCGCGTCGATCACGGCACCCATGAAGTTGGAGAAGTCGCTGACGTCGCCGACCTTCAACTGCTTCACCTCGTCGGCCAGCCGTTCGCGCAGCTCGGGCCAGAGGTTCGACGGCGCGTAGACGCGCGAGGCAGCTGAGCACTTCTGACCCTGGTACTCGAACGAGCCCCGGACGATCGCCGTTGCGACCGCCTCCACGTCCGCCGAGGGGTGCGCGACGATGAAATCCTTGCCGCCGGTCTCGCCGACGATCCGCGGGTAGTTCCGGTACTCGCCGACGTTTGAGCCCACCGTCTTCCACATCGAGTTGAAGACGCCGGTCGAGCCGGTGAAGTGGATCGCCGCAAGCTCTTGGCTGGCCAGCGCCGCGTCGCCGATCGTCGCGCCGGGGCCGTAGACGAGGTTGATGACTCCGTCCGGCAACCCGGCCTCCTGCAGCAGGCGCATGACGAAGTAGGCGGAGAAGGCGGCGGTCGACGCCGGCTTCCAGACGACGGTGTTCCCCATCAGGGCGGGCGCGCTCGGCAGGTTGCCGGAGATCGCCGTGAAGTTGAAAGGCGTCACCGCGAAGACGAAGCCCTCGAGCGGTCGGTACTCGAGCCGGTTCCAGGTGCCGGGCGCCGAGTTCGGCTGCTCTTTGTAGATGCGCGTCATGAACTCGACGTTGAAACGGAAGAAGTCGGTCAGCTCGCACGCCGCGTCGATCTCGGCCTGGTGGGCCGTCTTCGACTGGCCGAGCATCGTCGCGGCGTTCAGCGTTGCCCGCCAGGGGCCCGAAAGCAGCTCGGCCGCGCGAAGGAAGACGGAGGCGCGATCCTCCCACGGCATCCGCGCCCAGTCGTGGCGGGCCTCGCGCGCCGCGGCGATCGCCTGTTCGACCTCCGCCGGGCCGCCGGAGTGGACGTCGGCGAGGACGTGGCTCTTGTGGTGGGGCTCGACCGCCTCGAAGGTCTGTTTCGTGGTCACGTCCTTGCCGCCGATCACGAGCGGGATCTCCATCCGTTCACGCTCGAGCTCGCGCAGCCGCTTCTGCAGCTCCGCACGCTCGGGTGACCCCGGGGCGTAGTCCTTTACCGGCTCGTTATAGGGCTTGGGCGGCAGCGCGATTGCGTCGCGGCTCATCGCCCCTAAGTCTAGGGATACGTTAGGGACATGGCTCAGAGCGTCCGGTACGAGGTGGACGGCTGGGGCGTCGGCGAACTCTGGCTCGACGGCGAGACCTTGCTCTGGCACGAGCTGCCTCAGCCCCGCGGTGAAGGTGATGTAGGTGTACATCTACATCACGTGCTCGCCGAGCGCCTCGCGTCGCACTTCAGCGGCGAGCGGGACTCATTCGAGGACGTCGAGCTCGATCTCGAGGGCTATACGGCGTTTCAACAGGCGGTCGTCGAGACACTTCGGCGCGTGCCGTTCGGTGAGGTTGTCACCTACGGCGAGCTGGCGGCGCTCGCCGGCTATCCGAACGCGCAGCGGGCGGCCGGCTCCGTCTGCGCGCAGAACCGCTTCCCGCTCATCGTCCCCTGCCATCGCGTCATCGCCGCGAATGGGATCGGCCGTTACGGCGCGAGCGGCGTCGAGTACAAGCGCCGCTTGCTGGAGCTCGAACGTGTCTTTCTCTGAGGACGTCCGCAATGAGCTAGCGGCCATCGCACCAGAGCGCGAGTGTGATCGCCAGGCCGAGCTCTCGGCGCTCTTTCACGCGGCGGGCAGGTGGCACATGCGGGCCGGGGAGGTTTCCGTGCACCTCGACGTCTCGAGCTCAGCGGTTGCCCGGCGAGCGTTCAGCCTCCTCCGGTCACTCGGCGTCGATTCCCAGATTCGGACATACCGGCGGCGGGCTTTCGACCGCGCAACTCGGTACCAGCTCCACGTCGACGGGACGGAGAAGGGAATCACGGTTCTGAAGGAGTGCGGCGTTCTCGGTCCGCGCTTGCAGCCGCTCGCCCGCCCGCCGAAGCGGGTTGTCGGCCGCGCCTGCTGCCGGGGTGCCTACCTGCGCGGGTCGCTCCTGGCCGCCGGCTCGGTCTCGGCTCCGCCGTCGCCTCACCTCGAGGTGAGAACGGAGACCACAGAGGCAGCGAGGTTCGTCGCCGAGGCCGTCGCACACGAGGACGTGGCCCTCCGGGTGCTCGAGCGGCGGGATCACGCGGTGGCGTATGCGAAGGGGCTCGAGCCGATCGCGGACGCGCTCGCGCTCGCGGGTGCAAGCGACGCGGCCCTCGAGCTCGACGAACGCGCGGTGGTGGGCGAGATCAAGGCCGGTGCGAACCGGCTCACGAACGCTGACCACGCAAATCTCGTCCGTACGAGCCGCGCCGCGCACGAGCAGCTGGAGGCCGTGAGGACGCTGGAGCGGGAGCATCGGCTGGACGAGCTGTCCCCGCGTCTGCGCGAGGCCGCCGAGCTTCGTCGCCGCCATCCCTCGTTGCCGCTCCGGGAGCTCGGCCTGAAATGCCGGCCTGCCGCTTCGAAGGCGTCCGTTCACCGGCGGTTGCAGAAGCTGATCGAATTCGCGCAAACCTAGTGCGGAAGCGGTCGTCGTATGCCTTTGGGGTCAGTTGAAACGACCTAGTCCGATTCGTTAATACTTCGGAGGGGCGGGTTCGCGCTCGTCCGGTGATGGATTCAGACCCCGTCCGTCGCCAAGGTCCGGAGCGCGTCAATTGCGGAGGGGGAGGTCGTCCTCGGAGCTTCCCCTCCGGCCCGCCCACTGCCGGAAGCGGTGGGCGGGCCGATTGAGAGGCGCGCGGACAAAGCCCGCGCGCCTCTCAATGTCTGCAGCGCAAGCAGTGCAGACGCGGCCGCCCGATTCTCTAGAGGGCTTCGCACAGGCGTCTCCGTTAGATTCCAAGGCAGATATCGAGGAGGAACGAATGGCTAAGGCGAAGGTAGCGATCAACGGGTTCGGGCGGATCGGGCGCAACTTCTACCGCGCGCATTTGGATCGGGGCGGGGACTTCGAGGTTGTCGCGGCTAACGACCTCGGCGATCTGAAGACCATGGCTCACCTGCTCAAGTACGACTCGGTGCTGGGGAGGCTCGATCAGGCGATCGAGGTCGGCGACGGCGCGATCACGGTCGGGGGCGGGGAGATCCGGATGGTCTCCGAACGCGAGCCACGCGACTTGCCCTGGAGGGACCTAGACGTCGACATCGTCCTCGAGTCGACGGGCTTCTTCACCGACCGGGAGGGCGCTGGGCAGCACCTGGAGGCCGGCGCTTCGAAGGTCGTTATCTCCGCGCCCGCGACGGATCCCGACGTGACCGTTGTCCTCGGCGTGAACGACAGTGATTACGACCCGGAGACCGACAACATCGTGTCGAACGCGTCCTGCACGACCAACTGCGTGGCGCCGATGGCGAAGGTGCTCCATGACGCGCTCACGATCGAGCAGGGGTTCATGACGACGATCCACGCGTACACGGCCGACCAGCGACTCCAGGACCTGCCGCACAAGGACCTCCGCCGAGCCCGTGCCGCCGCGCTGAACCTGATTCCAACCTCGACCGGAGCAGCGAAGGCGATCGGGCTCGTCATGCCGGCGCTGCAGGGCAAGGTCGACGGGATGTCGATGCGCGCTCCGGTGCCCGACGGCTCGGTCACCGACTTGGTCGTGCTGGTCTCCCGGGACACGAGCGTCGACGAGGTCAATGAGTTGTTCCGCGCGGCCGCGCAGAGCGGACCGCTCGAGGGCCTGCTCGCCTACAGCGACGAACCGCTCGTCTCGCAGGACATCGTTGGCTCGCCGTACTCGTGCACCTTCGACAGTGAGCTGACGATGGTGAACGGCCGCATGATCAAGATCTTCGGCTGGTACGACAACGAGTGGGGCTACAGCTGCCGCCTGGTCGACCTGGTTTCGAAGATGGCCGGGGCCGGGCTGCCGAGGGCCGAGGCCGCGGCGACCGCTTAGTGTCGCCCCGCTCGGTTCGGGGCGCAGACGTTCGCGGCAAGCGCGTGCTCGTGCGCTCCGACCTGAACGTGCCGCTCGAGGACGGGCGGATCGCGGACGAGACCCGGATCGACGCGTCGCTGCCGACGCTGCGGCTGCTGCTCGACCGCGGTGCGTCGCAGGTGCGTGTCTGCTCGCACCTCGGTCGTCCGAAGGGTCCGGATCCAGCGTTGTCGATGGCGCCCGTGCGGGAGCGCTTGCACGAACTGACCGCCGACGACCGGATCGAGGTGCTCGAGAACACGCGGTTCAACCCGGGCGAGACCACGAACGATCCGAAGTTCGCTCGCGAGCTTGCCGACGGCAGCGAGCTGTTCGTCGAGGACGCGTTTGGCTCGGTCCACCGCGCGCACGCGTCGACCGTCGGCGTGGCGGAGCTGCTGCCCGCCTACGCGGGATTGCTGCTTGAGCGCGAGCTCGAAGAGCTGGGGAGCTTGCTCGGCGACGTCGCGCGTCCGTTCGTGCTCGTCTCCGGCGGGGCCAAGGTCGATGACAAGCTCGGCGTGCTCCACAACCTGGGCGGCAAGGCCGACACGGTGCTCATCGGGGGCAAGATGGCTGAACAGCTGCGGGACGAGAATCCGCTCCTGTACGAGGTCGTCCTTCCAGACGACGTCGTCGGCGCCGCGGCGTTCGAGGCGGACGCCGATGCGGGCGTCTTCGGTTATGCCGAGCTGCCGGCGGGCTGGCTCGGGCTCGATATCGGGCCCAAGACGCGCGTGCGCTTCACCGATGAGATCTCGCGCGCGAAGACGATCTTCTGGAACGGGCCGATGGGGGTCTTCGAATGGCCGCGCTTCGCGGCGGGCACGAAGGCCGTCGCGGAGGCGGTCGCCGCGGCCGACGCCTTTTCGGTCGTGGGGGGCGCCGACTCGCTCCGGGCGCTGAACGAGCTCGGGCTCACCAACCGGGTCTCGTGGGCCTCGACCGGCGGCGGCGCCGCCCTCGAGCTGCTGGAGGGCAAAGAGCTGCCCGGAGTCGCCGTCATCCCTGTCGCGTGACCATCGACGTCGAGCGCGCCCGTCGCGAGACGCCGGGTTGCCAGCACGTGACGCATCTTGACAATGCGGGTTCCTCGTTGCCGACGCAGCCGGTCCTCGACGCAGTCGTCGGACACCTCGAGCTCGAGGCGCGCATCGGTGGCTACGAGGCGCACGACCGGAACGAGGCTGCGATCGAGCGCTTCTACGGCGCGACGGCCGCGCTGATCGGCGCCCAGCCGGAGGAGATCGCGTTCGTTTCGAGCGCAACCCGAGCCTGGGACATGGCCTTCTATTCGTTTCGCTTCGACCCCGGCGATCGGATCCTGACCTCGGTCGCTGACTACATCAGCAACTATCTCGCGTTCATCCAGGCTGCCGAGCGGACGGGCGCGGAGGTGGTAACCGTTCCCAACGACGAGCACGGTCAGGTATCGGTCGAACGGCTGCGGGAGCTAGTCGACGCGCGCGTCAAGCTGATCGCGATCACTCATGTGCCCACGAACGGTGGTCTCGTGAACCCCGTAAGCGAGATCGGCGCGATCGCCCGCGAGGCGGGAGTCCCGTACCTGGTCGACGCCTGCCAGTCGGCCGGTCAGCTCCCACTCGACGTCGACGAGATTGGCTGTGACGCGCTCTCGGCGACCGGGCGGAAATTTCTACGCGGTCCCCGCGGGACCGGGTTTCTGTACGTCCGCCGTACGCTCCTCGAACGGCTCGAGCCGCCTCTCGTCGACATGCGCGCTGCCGAGTGGGTCGCCCCCGACCGGTACGAACTACGGCCCGACGGCCGTCGCTTCGAAGAGTGGGAGCAGGACTACGCTGGCAAAGCGGGACTGGCGCGAGCGATCGACTACGCGCTCGAGTGGGACGTCGGCGCGATCTGGAGCCGCGTCCGAGCGCTGGGAGAGCGTCTCCGCGAACAGCTTGCCGAGCTCCCTGGGATCACCATCCGGGACGTCGGTGCGGAACGCTGTGCGATCGTTACCTTCGATGTGGCGGGGGTGCCCGCCCGGCAGATCAAGGAGGCGCTCGCCCGCGACGCGATCAACGTCACCGTCTCGCCAACCACCTCGGCAGTGATCGAGTCGATCGAGCGTGATCTGCCGGACCTCGTTAGGGCGTCGCCCCACTACTACAACACCGAAGAAGAAGCCGAGCGCCTGGTCGAATCGGTCAGAATCGCCGCCCGATGCTGATCGCGGGCAACTGGAAGATGTTCAAGGGGCCCGGGCAGACGCGAGAGTTCTGCGCCGCCTTCTCGCCGCCGGCCGGCGTGGACGCGGTTCTCTGCCCGCCGTTCGGGTCGCTCGGCGCTGCCGTGGCCGGCGGGCACACGATCTTCGCCCAGAACGTGCACTGGGCGGATGAGGGTGCTTTCACCGGGGAGGTCTCCACGAAGATCCTGCTCGAGCTGGGCGTCCAGGGCGCAATCGTGGGTCACTCCGAGCGCCGCCAGTACTTCGGCGAGACCGACGAAACGGTCGGGATGCGAACCGCGCATGCGCTCGAGCGTGGGCTGCGCGTGATCGCCTGCGTCGGCGAGCAGGAGGAGGAGCGTCGGAGCGGTGAGACCGAGGACGTGCTCCGGCGACAAATCGCCGTGCTGAGCCCGCACGAGAACCTCGTCGTCGCCTACGAGCCGGTCTGGGCGATCGGGACCGGGAAGACGGCGACGCCGGAGCTTGCCCAGGAAGCGCACGCCTTCATCAAGTCCATGCTCGACGTGCCCGTGCTCTATGGCGGCTCGGTGAAGCCCGAGAACGCGGAGGCGCTGCTCGTGCAGGGTCACGTCGACGGCGCCCTGGTCGGCGGCGCCTCGCTCGAGGTGGAATCGTTCACGGCGATTTGCGAGACGGCGGCACGACTTTCCCGCTCGTAGCGCTCGTGATCCTCGACGGCTGGGGCTGCGCGCCGTCCGGCCCGGGGAATGCGGTCGAGCTCGCCGACACGCCGGTGTTCGATGCGCTGTGGGCGCGGTACCCGCATGCGACGCTCAAGGCCTCGGGCGAGGCGGTCGGGTTGCCCGCCGGACAGATGGGCAACTCCGAGGTCGGCCACCTGACAATCGGCTCGGGCCGCATCCTCGACCAGGATTTCCAACGCATCAACCGCGCGATCGCGGACGGATCGTTCTTCGAGAATCCGGCGCTCGTCGGAGCCTTCGAGCGCGCCCAGGCGCGCGGCACGAACGTCCATCTGCTCGGGCTCGTCTCCTACGGCGGTGTCCATTCCCACATCGACCACCTACGCGCGCTGCTGGAGCTCGCCCGGCGGCACGGGATGCAGGACCGGCTCTTCATCCACGCCTTCACCGACGGCCGGGACGTCTCCCCGCACTCGGCCGTTCACGATCTCGCCGAGCTGCCGCAGGAGAAGATCGCCAGCATCTCCGGCCGCTACTACGCCATGGACCGCGACCAGCGCTGGGAGCGGACCGAGCGCGGGTACGACGCCATCGTCTCAGGCAGACCGGTCTGGGGTCAGACCCCGGTCATGGCCGTTCAGGCCAGTTACGACGGTGAGGTCACGGACGAGTTCATCGAACCCCTCGCGATCGAGGGAAGGCCGCAGCTCGGACAAGGCGACACGGCGATCTTCTTCAACTTCCGCCCCGACAGAGCACGCCAATTGGCGATCAAGTTTCTCGACGCGCGGTTCGATCTCACGACCATGACGCGGTACCGCGAAGACTTCACCGCGCCCGTCGCGTTCGAGGAACGGGACGTCGACGAGACGATGGCCGAAGTCCTGGCGGAACATGACGCCCGCCAGCTGCATGTCGCCGAGACGGAGAAGTACGCCCACGTCACGTACTTCTTCAACGGCGGCCGCGAGGATGAGTGGGGCGGCGAGACGCGCATCCTCGTGCCGAGCCCACGCGACGTGCCGAGCTACGACCACAAGCCGGAGATGGCGGCTCGGGAGGTCGCCGAGCGCTTCTCCTCGGAGGTGGGAAACGGCTACGCCTTCGCGGTCGTCAACTTCGCCAACCCGGACATGGTCGGGCACACAGGCTCGATCCCGCCCGTGATCGCGGCCGTCGAGACGACCGACGCCTGTCTCGGCGAGGTTGTCGAGGCCGTCGAGCGAGCCGGGGGCGTGAGCCTCGTCACTGCCGACCACGGGAACGCGGAAGAAATGCTCGAGGCAGACGGCACCAGCCCGCACACTGCGCACACGACGAATCCGGTCCCGCTCATCCTGACGAAGGAAGGGATGGGATTGGCTGAAGAAGGCGAACTCTCAGATCTGATGCCGACCGCACTCGCACTGCTCGGCTTTGCCCAACCTTTACAGATGACCGGGAAATCCCTGCTCAGGTGACGAAGACCCCGGCTATACTCGACCTCCCTTGGCACTAGCCCAGCCAGACTTCGGGGTCTTGCGGAAGGCACAGCGCGGAGACGAGCGTGCCTTCTCCCTGATCGTGCGGACGTATGAAACGCCGGTCTTCAACTACATCATGCGCCTCGTCGGCGACCGTGCCCTGGCCGAAGACCTGACCCAGGAAGTCTTCATCCGCGTCTTCCAGGGGCTGCCAAAGTTCTCGCTTCGGTCGAAGTTCACGACCTGGCTTTTCCAGGTGACGAAGAACCGCGTTCTCGACGAGCTTCGGGCCAGTGAGCGCCGCCCACGCGCGCTCGTTGCGATCGACGACGCGCCGCCGCTCGAGGTCGTGGACGCGCCGCTCGAGCAGGTCGAGATGATCACGGCGCTGTGGGCGGCCGTCGAGCAGCTCAACGTCGACCTGAAGATGGCGTTGCTCCTCCGCGACGTGGTCGGGCTCTCGTACAACGAGATCGCCGACTCGCTCGATACGACGCTCGCCACCGTCAAGTGGCGGATCTTCAAGGCGCGCGAGGAAGTCCAGCTCGCGCTCGCTCGCGAAGGGATCACGTTCGGCCGCGAGGCCGAAGTGATTCCGCTCGAGAGCCGCTAGAGGCCCGCGGCGAGTCTCGCCGCCAGGGCCTCGGGTAGGCCGTGCTCTCGCATCTCGGCCTGGGTCTGCTCGATCGGATAGTCGACGCGGTGAAACGAGGCCGTGCGGCCGGGCTCGAGCAGGAGATAGGCCGCTCGAGGGTCGCCGTCGCGCGGCTGGCCGACCGAGCCCGGGTTCAGGAGCCAGCGCCCGGCCGTGAGCTCGACGACGGTCGCGTCCGGCGCCAGGCCGCCCCCCAAGCCTCCGTCGTCGAGGCCGATCGCGAGCGGTACGTGACTGTGGCCAACGAGGACGAGCGGCGCCGTCGTCGCCTGCAGGGTCCACCAGGCTGCCTCCTCACTGAGGACGTACTCCCAGACGGGGTCGCGCGCGCTGCCGTGGAAGAGCTCGACACCGTCGCGGAGCCCGCGCGGCTCGAGCCCGGCGAGGAAGTCGCGCGCACCGTTCTCGAGAATCGTCTGCGTCCACCGCGCCGCGGTCGCCGCGTCGCCTGCGAAGTCGTGGATCGAGAGTGAGCCGAGCACGACGAGGTCGTGGTTGCCGGCGAGACAGAAATCGGCCCGCGCGGCAACGGCGTAGCAGCACTCGTTCGGCTCCGGCCCGTAGCCGACCAGGTCGCCGAGGCACCAGAGCTCATCGGGGCTCTCGGCTGCCACGGCCTCGAGGACGGCCTCGAGCGCGTGCCGGTTACCGTGGACGTCGGAGATGACTGCGACGCGGCTGCTCAAGGGCGCCACGATAATCCTCGCGGCCGCGGCCTGGTTCCTCGTCGCAGCGCTGCTCTGGCGGACAACGGTTCCTTCGGATCTGCACCGGCCGCACCTCGACGCGTCCGCGTTCTTCTCGCCTGCGCAGCTGCATCGCGCCGCCCGCTACAGCTCGGTCGGTCGGCTGCTCTTTTTCGTCGGCGTCGCGGTGCAGCTTGGCGTGCTCGCCGTCCTGGCGGTCTTCGGCCGGCGGCTCGCTCGCGGCTTCGCGCTGGGAGAGATCGGCGCCGGGGTGATGATCGGGGTCGCCGCCTCGCTTTTCGTCACGATCGCGACGCTGCCCGTCGGCCTGGCGAGTCTCTGGTGGGATCGCCACTACGGCGTCTCGAAACAAGGCTACTTGAGCTATGTGCTCGGCCTTTGGGGAGGCGTGGTCAGCACAACGGCGACGGTTGCGATCGTGCTCGTGGTCGTCATGTCTCTGGCGAAGCGGTTCCCGCGTGGCTGGTGGGCGATCGTCGCGCCGCTGTTCGTCGTCGTCGGCGCGGTGTTCGTCGTCGTCGGCGCGCTGCTCGCGCCGATCGGGACGCATCAGATTCGAAATCAGCGGGTGGCGGCGGTCGTCGAACGACTGAAGCAGCGCGAGGGAGTGGCAGACACGAAAGTGCGAGTCGACACGGTTAGCGATGAAACGCGCGACATCAATGCCGAGACGATCGGCGTCGGGCCGTCGACAGTCGTGATTCTGTGGGACACGCTCTTCAAGTCGCACCTCAGCGACCGCGCGATCGAGTTCACCGCCGCGCACGAGCTCGGCCACGTCTCCCGGCGGCACATCCTGAAAGGCCTCGGCTGGGGAATCCTCTTCACCCTTCCGCTGACCTTCCTGCTCGCCGAGGCAACGCGCCGGCGCGGTGGCCTGCACCGCGCCGAGGTCGTGCCGTTTGCCCTGCTCGTCGTCTTCGTGCTGAGCTTGCTCGCGATGCCACTCGAGAACGTCGTCTCCAGGCGCTACGAGTCGGAGGCGGACTGGGAGGCGCTCCAGGCGACGCGCGATCCCGCCGCCGGACGCGAGACGTTCCGCAGCTTCACGCGAATCGACCTGGCACAGCCGAGCCCCCCGGTGTGGTCATACGTCCTGCTCGACGACCACCCGACCGTGATCCAGCGGATCGCTCTGACCGACGCTTGGGCCGACTGGATTAGGAGTCGTCGGGCTTCTGGTCGGTCTCCGGCAGGTTCCTGATCCCCTCGCGCGAGGACCACTTCGACCAGGAGTCCTCCATCGCGTCGAGCAGCTCACGCATGAACCGGTTCGACATGTTCACGCGCGCGACCACCACGCCGGGCACGTCGCCCTCTTCGACCTCGTGGTCGATGCGCGCGAACGTCAGCGTGAACTCATAGTCCGAGAAGCTGATGTTCGCAAAGTTCGCGTAGACCCCGCCGAGGTGCTCGGGGTCGAGGTGGATGTTGAGCTGGCGCTCCTGGGCGTCGTCGTCCACGGGCTTACGATACTAGTCGCGTGGACGGGATCAGCCCACGCCGGATCGCCTTCGCGTTTGGCGCGCTCGGCGCGGTGCTCGCGCTCGGGACGGTCGGCTTCCGCTGGTCCACGGACGAGAGCTGGCTGCAGTCCTTCTACCGCGCGGTCGTCACGAGCGCCCTGCTCGGCCTGGACACGATTCCGAAGAACGACTCGTCGCGAATCCTCTCGATCTTCATGGTGCTCGCAGGGGTGACTATCTTTGCATTCGTCGCCTCGACGGTCGTCGAGGGGATTGCCCAGGGCGTCCTGAGCGGTGGGCTGGCCGAGAAAAGAAGGAGGCGGGCGATCGACAAGTTGCGAGACCACTACATCATCTGCGGCTACGGACGCGTCGGGCAGCGGATCGGGTCCGAGTTTCGGGCGGCCGGCGCCGACTACGTCGTCGTCGACTTCCACGAGGACGCCTTGACCGCCGCACGGGAGCGAAAGGACTACTTCATCGAGGGCGACGGGACGGACGAGGAAAGCCTGGCGGAGGCCGGTCTCGAGCGCGCACGGGGGCTCGTCGCATCCTCGGACTCGGACGCCGACAACGTCTATATCACGCTGTCCGCGCGCGCCGTCCGACCCGATCTGCTGGTGGTCGCGCGCGCCTCGAACGAGGACGCTGCGAAGAAGCTGGAGATCGCGGGAGCGGGGCGGATCGTTCAGCCGTACGCGGCGGCCGGCCGGGTGATGGCGAACCTCATGCTGCGGCCCCAGGTAACGGCCTTCGTCGACGTGGTCACGTCGGCGGCCGGCGCCGATCTTCGCTTCGAGGAGCTCGAGGTCCCGCCGAACTGGAGCCAGGCAGGGAAGACGATCGGAGAGCTTCGCATCCGCGGGAAGACGGGCGCCGTGATCGTCGCGGTGCGCCAGCGGGACGGGCACTTCGAGACGACGCCGGACCCGGATCTGCCGCTCGAGGCTGGCGACGTGATGATCGCCGCGGGTACCGACGAGGAGCTCGGCGCCCTCGACGACCTGTTCAAGTCGGCCGAGGCCGTTGCCGGCAGCTGATCCGGTCGCCCGCCTCGCGGGGGAGCTGAGCGATGTCGTCGGCGCTCAACTCGAGCTCGACCGTCCGAGCGACGCCGCGCACGGCGACTACGCCACGAACGCCGCCCTTCGGCTAGCGCCCGAGAGGCGGCAGCCGCCGCGCGAGCTCGCGGACGAGATCGCGGCGGCCGCGACGACGCACCCCGCTGTCGATCGTGCTGAGGTCGCCGGGCCTGGCTTCGTCAACCTCTGGCTGACCGATCCCTGGCTCGCAGCGACGCTCAGCGAGATCGTCGCCCGGGGCCGCGACTTCGGCGCCGGCGAAACCGCGGAGCGCGAGCGGATTCAGGTCGAGATGGTCTCCGCGAACCCGACGGGCCCGATCACCGTCGCCTCGGCGCGCAACGGCGCGTATGGCGACTCGGTCGCACGACTGCTCGAGTTCGCCGGCGACGGGGTGGAGCGGGAGTACTACTACAACGACGCCGGCGCGCAGATGGAGAAGTTCCGGGCCTCGGTCGAGGCGCGGCGGCGTGGGGAAGAGCCGCCCGAGGCCGGCTATCGCGGCGCGTACATCGACGAGCTCGCGGCGAGCCCTGGCGACCCGGTTCCGCGGATGCTCCAGCAGATCGAGCACACGCTCGACCGCTTTCGCGTCCACTTCGACACCTGGGCCCTGCAGAGCCAGCTCGAGGGTCGCCTCGCTGAGTTCCTGCCCCGGCTCGACACGTACGAGAAGGACGGGGCTATCTGGGCCAGATCGTCGGAGTACGGCGACGACGACGACCGCGTCCTGATCCGCTCGGCGGAGCAGGGTGGGGGTTCGACCTATCGGGCGGCCGACGTCGTCTACCTTGCCGACAAGCTCGAGCGCGGTTTCGAGCGTGCGATCTACGTGCTCGGCGCCGACCACCATGGCACGCGGAACTGGTACGCGGCCGTGGCGCGGATGCTCGGCTACGACCCGGACCGCGTCGAGGTCCTCATCTACCAGCTCGTCCACCTGACGAGCGGAGGCGAGCAGCGGAAGATGTCGAAGCGGCGAGGGGACGTCGTGTTCCTCGACGATTTCATGGACGAGGTCGGGGTCGACGCGGCGCGCTGGTACCTCGTCAACCGCGGCCCCGACCAGACGATCGAGATCGACGTCGACCTCGCCGCGGAGCGCAGCCAGAAGAACCCGGTCTACTACGTTCAGTACGCGCACGCCCGGATCGCGGGGATCCTCCGCAATGCCACCGGGGAGGCCAGTAGCACCGAGCTGAGTCAGCCGCTGGAGCCGGAGGAGCGCGAGCTGATCAAGCGGCTGCTCGAGTTTCCGCCCCTCGTGGCGGAGGCGACGCAGCGGCGGGGCCCGCAGGCGATCCCGGTCTACGCGATCCGCGTCGCGGACGACTTCCACCGCTTCTACCACGAGAACCGCGTCATCGGCAGCGAGGCGGAGGCGTTCAGGCTTGCGCTCGTCCGCGCGGTGCAGAACGTGATCGCACGGAGCCTCGACCTCGTCGGGGTCGAGGCGCCTGACCGAATGTGACCTACTAGGATTCCGGCATGGCCGTCGCTATCACGAAACCGAGTCGCAGCGGCTAGGCCGTGACTGCTTTTCCGCTCGGGATCAGACGGATGCCCGGGCAAAGCCCGGACATCCTCCCTGTCGGCGTCGCGAGCGAGCGTCTTGGAGAGACGAGCGGCAGGCCCAGGGCTCCCGTCCGGCCTGACCGGAATCTCGCGCTCGAGCTCGTTCGCGTGACCGAGTCGGCGGCGATGAGCGCCGGCCGCTGGGTCGGGCGAGGCGACAAGATCGCCGCCGACCAGGCGGCGGTCGACGGGATGCGGGCCGTGTTGGACTCCGTCTCTATGGACGGCCTCGTCGTGATCGGCGAGGGCGAGAAGGACGAGGCTCCGATGCTGTACAACGGCGAGTCGGTCGGTGACGGAACGGGCCCACAGGTCGACGTCGCGGTCGACCCGCTCGAGGGCACGCGGCTGACCGCCTTCGGCCAGCCGAACGCGATCGCGGTGATCGCCGTCGCCGAGCGTGGGACGATGTTCTTCCCGGGCGCCGCGTTCTACATGGAGAAGATCGCGGTCGGGGCCGAATCGATCGACGCGATCGACATCAATGCCTCGCCGACCGAGAACGTGAACGCGGTTGCGAAGGCGAAGGGCGTCTCGCCGCGGGCGATCTCGGTGGTCGTGCTCGAGCGCGAACGGCACGAAGAGCTGATCGCCGAACTTCGCGAGGCAGGGGCGAAGGTGAGCCTGATCCGCGACGGGGATGTCGCGCCGGCGATCGCAGCAGCTCAGAGCGGGACTGGCGTCGACATGCTCTACGGCATCGGCGGGACGCCCGAGGGCGTCATCTCCGCCGCCGCGCTGAAGGCGGTCGGCGGCGGCATGCAGGCGAAGCTGTGGCCGCGCAACGACGAGGAGAAGCAGCAGCTGGTCGACGCCGGCTACGACCTCGAGCGGGTGCTGACGACCGACGACCTCGTCTCAGGGCAGGACGTCTTCGTCGCCGCCACGGGCGTGACGACGGGCGCGCTGCTGCGGGGAGTGCGCTACCTGCCGAACGGAGCGATCACGGATTCGATCGTGATGCGCTCGCGCTCCGGCACCGTGCGGCGGATCGAGGCGTCGCACGCGCTCGACAAGCTCGAGAGCTTCACC
>DATFXA010000089.1:0-12802 GCA_035258645.1 Gaiellaceae bacterium | reverse complement strand
CGAGCAGGCCTCGGAGGCCGGCGCGGACGCGATGGTGACCCCGTGCCCGCTCTGCCATCTCTCGCTCGACGCCTGGCAGTCGAAGCTGAAGGCGATCACGGGCCGCGACTTCAACATGCCGATCCTGCACCTCTCGCAGCTGGTCGGCGTCGCGGCCGGCCTGGAAGGCCCCGAGCTGGCGTTCAAGCGGCACGTGGTGTCGGTCGACCCCGTGCTCGAGAAGCTCGAGGTCTAACGCCGGGCTACTTGCCGGTGCCGACGGCCACCCAGACGCCGTCCTTTCCCGCTGCCACTCCCACAGGAGTTCGTGGCAGGGAGATCTTTGCAACCACTCTGTTCGTCTTGGGGTCGACCCGAAAGAGGGCTCGATCGTCGATCACCCAGAGCGATCCCGCGCCGTAAGCAGCGCCACCCGGCTCGCGAAAAGCCCCGCCGATCTTTGCCTCGACGAGATTGCTTCCCGGATCGATCCGAAACACATTGCCCGCCAGGCGACAGTGTTGGGCTAGAGGAAAGCAGCCAACGGGTTGAAGGAAGTTTGCCGTCCAGACAGCACCCGCGCCGGCCGCTATGCCCCGAGCGGAGGGCGACGTGCTGCCGGAAGTCGAACCGAGGGAGATGGTCTGCGGACTGGAACCGCGGGCAGGGCTAATTCGCGCGATACCGTCATTGGTGAGGACCCAGGCGGATCCATAGCCGAGTGTCACCGCGTAGGCCTTTAGGAAGAACCACCTGCCCGCGACTGTCGCGGTCGCCGGGTCGATCCACGTGACGACTCCGGGTGGGTCGACGACCCACACGCCGGTTTCGTTCGCGGCTACCGCGTCGTCGTAACCAACGCTGAAACCCTGGCTTGTGTCGATGGTCTGTTGCAGATAGCCGTGGCGTGGATCGATCCGGAGGAGAGCGCTGTCGCCGGCAAAGTAAGCCTGGGCATCCGACGGGCGAACGAGGTAAGGCAGCCAGACAGCGCCGACACCGACTGCAACATTCGCCGGTGCGCCCGGCAGCGCAATCGTCTTGACGATCGTGCTTGCTTTCGGATCGATGCGGAACAGAGTCTTGTCCTGGCTGCTCGTCACCCAGACCGAACCGTCGCCGGCCGCAACGCTCGTCGGAACCGAATTGAGCTTGACGTCGCCGACGATTTTGTTCGTGGCCGGATTGACGACCGCCAGGGAGGAGGGAGCGACCGCCACCTGCCCACCGCCGCGGGTCAGGCCGACCGCGAGAGCGGCGGCGACGACGACGGCCAGCACAGCCCCCGCTCCTAGGAGGTACGAGCGACGAGCCGGCGGCCGGATCCGAGCCCGCGCCGGACCGAGAGCCTCGTCCTGGCGGAGAATCGCCTGCTCGAGCTCCTGTAACTCCCGACTCGGTTCGAGCCCCAGTTCGTCGTTCAGCATGCGCCTGCCGTTCCGGTAGGCCTCGAGCGCCTCGGCCTGGCGGCCGGTGCGGTAGAGCGCGAGCATCAACTGCACGAGCAGCCTCTCGCGCAACGGGTTGTCGCGCACGAGCTGCTGGAGCTCGGCGACCAGCTCAGCCTGGCGCCCCTCGGCAAGGTCAGCGTCGATTCTCGACTCCAGCGTGCTCAATCGGAGCTCCTCGAGCCGGGCGATCTCGCTCTGGGCGAACGACTCGTAGGCCACGTCGGCAAGCGGCGGACCGCGCCAGAGCGCGAGCGCCGAGCGCAGAACCTCGGCCGCTTGACGAGACTCGCCGCGGCCGAGCAGCTCGCGCCCTTCGCTCGCAAGGCGTTCGAAGCGATCGATGTCGGCCTCGAGGCTGAGCATGTAGCCGCCGGCCTGCGACTCGATCGAGCTTGCGCCCAGACTCTTCCGAAGCTGGGAAACGTAGACCTGAATGCTCTTGGCAGCCGCCGCTGGAGGCCTGCCGGCCCAGAGCTCGTCGATCAACAGATCAGCGGAGACAAGCTCGTTGCGGTGCAGGGCGAGTAAGGCGAGGAGGGCCCGCTGCTTCGGCGGCCCAAGCTCGAGCAACTGCCCGTCCTCGCCGGCCTGAAGCGGGCCGAGGATTCGAATTTCCATAGCGGGGAGCCCCGATGACGCTAACACCGGCACCTCGAAATTACGAGTCCCCCGGGAGGCGTTTACCGGCCGTTAGGTCCGGAAGGGCCCCCTTTTACCGGTTGCCAGGGCAGGCGGCGCATCGTGCTTCGCAGAACCCAACGGAAGGACCGGGATGTTCGAGACATATCGCATGTTGGGTCGAGAGCACGAAGCCGACCTCGAGCGTGAGGCCGAGATGCTACGCCGGGGCGATCCGTTCAGGCGGCGGCGACGTCGCGTGACCAGGGCTGTCTTCGCCGCTTCGGCGATCGCCGTGGCGGTCGTGCTCGTGTGGCTGTTCGTCTAGCGGAAGCCGGCGAATCTAAAGTGTCGCGCCATGCGTGGCGCGATCGCGATCGGAGCCGGCGCCGCGGCGGGCGGGCTCGCCTGGGGACACTTCGAGGCCGGGTGGGTGCGGCTCGAGGAGCTCGAATGCCCACTTGAGCGCCTGCCGCACGAGCTGGAAGGGATGCGGATCGCGCACCTGTCGGACTTCCATCTCGGCTTTCCCTCGCGCGGAGAGTCGGCGGTGCGTCGGGCCGTCGACTGGGTCTCGTCGCGGTCGCCGGAGCTCGTCTTGGTCTCGGGCGACCTGCTCTCTCGGCGCCGAGGTGAGCCGTTGCTGCGAGAGCTGCTCGCGCGGCTGCCGAACTGCTTCGCGGTGCTCGGCAACCACGACTTCGCGGAGACCAACGACCCGTTCTCCTCGCGCTCTCCGGTCGGCGACATCGCGCCGGCGACCCTGCTGCTCGACGAGGCGAAGACGGTCGACGTGCGAGGGCGCCGCGTCCAGATCGTGGGCGTCGACCCGCGCACCTATCGCCGGGGGCTGGCGCAGCCGGCGCGACTCGCCGATTCCGAGGCGGACTTGCGCATCTTGCTCTGCCACTACCCGAATGTGGTCGACCGGCTGCCGGACGGCGCCTTCGATCTCGTCCTCGCCGGCCATCTCCACGCGGGGCAGATCACGCTGCCGCTGCCGGGGCGCCGAATTCCGCTCGCGCACCCCCGCTGGCATTACGTCCACGGCCTGTACCACCGCAACGGGGCCACGCTCCACGTCTCGGCGGGCCTAGGCACGACGTTCGTGCCGTTCCGCTTCCTGGCGCGGCCGGAGGCAACAGAGCTCGTGCTCGTAGAATCGAGATGAGTTGGAGGGTCAAGCCAGCATCTCTAGCGACGTTCTCGCGCGTTACGCCGCGGACGCGGCTCGCGAGATCGAGGGCGTTCGAGGCCTCGTAGCCAGCCAGCTGCACAGGCATCGGGGCGTCCGCATCAGCGGCGAGAACGGAGCCGTCAGCATCGAACTGCACCTCGACGTCGACTGGGGAGCCAGGTTCCCCGAGCTCGGGCGTGACGTCCAGCTTCGGGTGCTCGACTACCTCGAGCGCATGACCGGTTCCCGGCCGGCTGCCGTCAACGTGGTGATCGACTCGGTCGGGCCGTCCGAATGACGACGCGCGTTCGTGGGCTGACGCGGCTCACGCTCGCCGAGATGCCGGGCGTCTGCCACGAATGCGTCTGGTGGCAGTCCAAGACCGGCCGCCGGGCGAACAAGGACCGCTGGACCGAGCGAGTCGAGCAGGACTTTGGCCCGTGGGGCGCTCTCTACTACGACGACGACGGGCGCGTGATCGGCTCGATGCAATACGGGCCGGCAGAGCTCTTTCCCCGGGCGTTCGAGCTCCCGGCCGGGCCGCCGTCGGAGGACGCTGTCCTCGTCACCTGTGCATATCTGCTCGACCGGACTAGCCCTTGGGTGCTCCAGTCTCTCTTCCTCGCGGCGATCGGCGAGGCGAGGGACAAGGGCGCGAAGGCGCTCGAGACCTTCGCGTACCGGTACCCGGAGGGCGAGTCGCAGTACGAGCGCTTCCAGGTGCACAAGACGATCTTTCCGCGCGACTTCCTCTCCGACTTCGGCTTCAGGACGGTACGGGCCCTTGGACCGGTCGAGCTCGTCCGGCTCGAGTTCGGCGGTCTGATCCCGGTTGCCGAGGGGCGGCGTGCGAAGGTGCTCCGTCTCGTGCGGGAGGCGTTCTCCCCGGCGCCGGTGCCGCAGCGGCCTTAGCCGGCCGCTGCGCCGCGCCAGGAGTTGCGGATGCTCGAGGCCGAGGCGACCATCAGCACGATCGGGCAGTTGAGTGCGGTCTGAAGGCTGGGCACGAGCGTCTCGTCCGTTGGATCGGCGACGGCAACCACGAGGCCGCCTTCGGGCGTGTACCGGACCGGCAGCGCCGCCAGCGACTCACCAAGGGTGCGGGGCAACGCTCGGACGGCGGAGCGATCCACGGGGTTCGCTTCCAGGTTGACGAACGGCACTCCCGCTTGCTCAGCAAGGGTCCGGGCAAGCTCGTCCTCGAAGACGAACCCCAGGCGCACCAGCGCCTCGCCGAGTAAACCGCCGTTCTGACGACGGTCGAACAGAGCCTCATCGAGTTGGGCCGGCGTGATCAGTCCTTTCTCGATCAGCAGCTCGCCGAGCTGAAGCCTGGTCGTTCGCCCAAGCGGAATCAGGGGACGGTCACCGGGCCGCACGGTTCACACATCGTCTTCGGCCCTCGTCTCCTTGAGCTTAGAGCGGAATCCGCTCTTGTTCCTACGCCGCGACCGGCCGGCGCGCGAGGATGAGTTCCGCGATCTGGATCGCGTTCAGGGCCGCGCCTTTGCGGAGGTTGTCGCAGGAGAGGAAGAGGGCGATCCCGTTCTCCTCAGCGGCACGATCGGGCCGGATCCGGCCGACCAGCACCTCGTCCTTGCCGGCTGCGGCACGCGGGCTGGGGAAGTCCTCGAGCCGGACGCTCGGTGCGTCCGCCAGCACTTGCCGCACTTGCTGCGGCGAGATCGCCTCGGTTGTCTCGATCCAGACCGACTCGGAGTGTCCGACCATCACGGGGACCCGCACGCAGGTCGCACTGATCGGGAGCTCGGGCAGCTCGAGAATCTTGCGCGTTTCCGCCCGCAGCTTCGACTCCTCTTCGAACTCCTCACCGTCGAAATCCCAGTCCATCCCGAGATCGCCGTCGGCCGGATTCTGGGCGCGCAGGCGCTCCATCCGCTCGGTGCCGCCTCCGGATGCTGCCTGGTAGGTCGCGAGCCTGACGCGGGCGACGCCGACCGCATCGTGCAGCGGCTTCAGGACCAACGTCAGCGGGATCGAAGAGCAGTTGGGGTTCGCGACGATTCCGCCGTGCTCCAGCGCGCGGCCCCCGTTCACCTCAGGGACGACGAGCGGGACGCCGTCCTGCAGTCGGTAGGCCGAGGACTTGTCGATCGCCACGGCACCGCCACGGACGGCGTGCGGGACGAGCTCACGGCTCGCGGCGGTTCCGATCGAGAAGAGGCAGAGGTCGAGATCGCCTGCGCCGAGGGCCTCCGGCGTCGCCTCCTCGACGCTCAGGCCGTTGAGCTGTTTGCCGGCGGAGCGAGCGCTCGCAAAGGCGCGTACGTTCTCATAGCCCCGTTCGCGGAGGATGTCGAGCGTGACCGGGCCGACGGCACCGGTTGCGCCGACGACGCCGATTGCCACATCACGCCCCACGCTGGGATTCTGCCTGCGGTCAGGCGAGTTCGTTCCGGACGAGGTCGTCATAGCTTCCCCGTTCGCGGCTGAGACGCCAGCTTCCTTGCTCGAGCACGACTTCGGCGCAGAGCGGACGCGCGTTGTACGTCGAGGACATGACGCGGCCGTAGGCCCCGGTGAGCTCGACCGCTATCAGGTCTCCGCGTTGCGGCAGCGGCAGCTTTCGATTCACGGCGAGGAAGTCGCCGCTCTCGCAGAGCGGCCCCGCGAGGTCGACGGTCGCCTGCTCGCGATCGCTGTCGGCGAGCACGGTGACCGGATGCTCCGCGCCGTAGAGGGCGGGCCGGAGGAGATCGTTCGTGCCTCCGTCGCAGACGACGATCGTCCTGCCTCCTGCCTCTTTCACGTGCAGGACCCGGGTCACGAACGTGCCGGCCGGGCCGACGAGGTGACGTCCTGGCTCCAGCAGGAGCGTCGCGCCAAGGCGTCCCGCCAGCTCGGCGAGCCTCGACGCGTACTCGCCGATGAGGGGCTCCGCGGCTCCCTCGTAGGCGATGCCGACGCCGCCGCCGACGTCGAAGTCTCTGAGCTGAATCCCCGCCTCGGTGAGCTTGCGCCAAAGGTCCGCGGCACGACTTGCGGCCGCGAGCACGGGCTCGACGTCGAGCAGCTGCGAGCCGATGTGGAACGAGAGCCCGACCGGCTCGAGCGCGGGATCGGCCTCGGCGCGCTGAAAAGCTTCGACGGCATCCGCGGGGTCGACCCCGAACTTGCTCGCGGCGACACCGGTGGCGAGGTACTCGTGGCCGCCCCCCGCAACGTCGGGATTCAGTCGTACGGCCACCTGCGCGACCCGACCGAGCGATCGCGCGGCCGCCGCGATTTCCTCCAGCTCCTCGAGCGACTCGACGTTCAGCGAGCGGATGCCGGCCTCGATCGCCGCGCGAATCTCGTCCTCGCGCTTGCCAACGCCGGAGAAGACGATTCCATCGGCGGTGATCCCAGCCCCAAGGCACTTCGCCAGCTCGCCGCCGGAGACGACGTCGGCGCCGAGCTCTTGCTCTGCGACGACGCGGAGGACGGCAAGCGCGTCGTTGGCCTTGACCGCGTAGCAGGTCAGGTGCGGGACGCCGGCGAGCGCCGCTTCGAACGCTCGGATCCGTTCACGGAAGCAGTCGAGGTCGTACGCGTAGAACGGCGTCCCGACCTCGGCGGCGATGGTCGCAAGCTGGCTCAGACGTGCTCTCGCTCGCTCCCAGCGGACGCCAGCTCGAAGGCCTCATGGAGAGCGAGCACCGTCCGTTCGGCGTCGTCGCGTTCGACGAAGAACGAGATCTTGATCGGCGACGTGACGATGAAGCGCGCGTCGACGCCGATCTCGCGAAGCGTGGCGAAGGTGCGGGCGGCAATGCCCGGATGGCTCTTCATGCCGGCGCCGATCAGGCTCACCTTCGCGAGCCCCTCGACGTAGTCGCAGTTCGCAGATGAGCGGGCGAGCGCTGCTTCGGCGTCGCCGCGGTCCCCCAGGGGCGCGGAGAAGACGATCTCGTCGCCGGTCTGAATGATCGTGTCGACGTTGACCCCGGCGTCGGCGAGAGCGGCGAAAAGGTCGGCGCGATCGACGGATTCCACGCGATAGACCGCCTCGTCGAAGGTGTGGGCAACGCCGGAGATGATCGCCTTCTCAAGCATCCGTTCGTCTTCCTCGGTCACCCAGGTGCCGTCGTCGTCGCTGAATGTCGAGCGAACGTGCAGCTTCACGCCGTAGTTTCGCGCGACCTCGACGGAGCGTAGCTGTAGCACTTTGGCGCCCGAGGCCGAGAGCTCGAGCATCTCGTCGTAGCTGACTGCGTGCAGCTTGCGAGCGTTCGGGACGATCCTGGGGTCGGCGCTGTAGACGCCGGCGACGTCGGTGTAGATCTCGCAGTGGCCCGCGGCGAGGGCGGCGGCCAGCGCGACCGCCGTCGTGTCCGAGCCGCCTCGACCGAGCGTCGTGATGTCGAGGCTCGTCGAGACGCCCTGGAACCCGGCGACCAGCACCACCTTGTCCTGATCGAGCGCCTCGTGGATGCGGCGCGCCCGAACGTCGACGATCTTCGCCTTGCCGTGGACGGTGTCGGTGACGATTCCGGCCTGGCTACCGGTGAGCGAGATCGCCTCGTCCCCGAGATCGTGGATCGCCATCGCGGCGAGGGCGCAGGAGATCCGCTCGCCGACGGAGATCAGCATGTCGAGCTCGCGCGGCTCGGGGGCGGCCGAGATCTCATAGGCCAGGCGGACGAGCTCGTCGGTCGTGTCGCCCATGGCCGAGAGGACGGCGACGACGCGCGTTCCGTCGGCGTGGGCGGCGACGATCCGTGCAGCGACGTCCTTGAGCTTCTGCGGGTCGCCGACGGAGGTGCCGCCGAACTTCATGACGATTGTGCCCGTGCGTGAGGGCGCGTCGCCGGCAACGGTGGGTACTGCTTCGAAGTCGGTAGTCGTCACGCGGTGAAGTCTAGGGCGGCGCCAGCTGGCCGCTCGGGACCCGTCCTGTGGATGAAAGTCACGCTCTTGTTGCAGTTGCCATGTCCGTTTGCGGCAGTTCGGGTGGACAGTCCACTGCGAAGTGCCGCCAACGGTCGCCGCGACGCGAGCCCGTCCCGATCCGCTACGAATGCCGCGTGCGCTACCGCAAGCTCGGCTCCAGCGACCTCCAGGTCTCCGAGATCTCGCTCGGGAGCTGGCTCACCTACGGCGTCGGCGTAGAGAACGACGCCGCCCGCGCCTGCCTGGACAGGGCGTTCGAGCTCGGCATGAACCTGATCGACACGTCCAACGTCTACGGCCGCGGAGCAGCGGAGCTGTTCCTCGGCGACGCGCTCAAGGACCGGCCTCGCGACTCGTACGTCCTCGCCACGAAGCTCTTCTTCCCGATGGACGATACGGGCGAGAACCAAGGGCTCTCCCGCGAGCAGGTCTTCAAGCAGCTCGAGGGCTCGCTCGAACGTCTACGAACCGACTACGTCGACCTGTACCAGTGCCACCGCTACGACCCGCACACGCCGCTTGAAGAGACGATGGAGGCGCTGACCGAGGTCGTCCGCCAGGGCAAGGTGCGCTACATCGGCTTCAGCGAGTGGACGCCGGCGGAGATCCAGGCGGCGCTCAATCTCAGTCCGCCGTCCGAGAAGTTCGTCTCCAGCCAGCCCCAGTACTCGATCCTCTGGCGCGTGATCGAGCCCGAGGTGATCCCGCTCTGCGCTGAGAACGGCATCTCGCAGATCGTGTGGTCACCGCTTGCCCAGGGGGTATTGACCGGGAAGTACAAGCCTGGCGAGCCCCCGCCCTCCGACTCGCGGATGAGCAGTGAGGTGATGGGGTGGGCGATGGACCGCTACCGCTCGGACGCCGTGCTCGAGGCGGTTCAGCGGCTACTTCCGATCGCCGACGGTCTCGGGGTCTCGATGGCGCAGCTGGCCCTCGCCTGGGTTTTGCGTGAGCCCAACGTCGCATCCGCAATCATCGGCGCGTCCAGGCCGCGGCAGGTCGATGACAACGCCGCCGCGTCGCAAATCGAGCTCGACCAGGCAACGCTCGACGCGATCGACGAAGCCGTTGCCGATGTCTCGGTCACGGACTCCGCGACCGTCTAGCACTACATCTCCCGCCGGCCCTCGGCGTCGCTTGGGATGCCGCTCAGAGGCCGTGCCGGCTTCGCCGGTGCGGCCGTCTTGACCCGGCCTGGAGGTCGCCGCCGACTACGAACTACATCTCCCGCCGGCCCGCGAGCGCCCGCCCCAGGGTCACCTCGTCGGCGTACTCGAGGTCGCCGCCGACCGGCAGCCCGCTTGCAAGCCGGGTGACCCGAACCCGACCGCGCAGGCGGTCAGCGAGGAAAGCCGCGGTCGCTTCGCCGGTCATGTTCGGATTCGTCGCGAGCACGACTTCCTCGATCCCGTTTCGCTCGACCCGGCCGAGCAGCTCGTCGATCCGCAGGTGCTCGGGCTCCACGCCGTCGAGCGGCGAGAGCGCGCCGCCGAGCACGTGGTAGAGCCCGCGGTACTCGTGCGTCCGCTCGACGGAGATCAGGTCGACCGGTTGCTCCACCACGCAGACGATCGTCCGGTCCCGACGGGCGTCCTCGCAGATCGAGCAGAGCTCCTCCTCGGTCAGGTTCCCGCATTCGTTGCAGAAGCGAACGCGTTCCTTCACCTCCTGAACCGCCGCGGCGAGCGCGAGCGCTTCGTCCTTCGGGGCCCTGAGCAGGTGGAATGCGAGCCTGTGCGCCGTGCGGCTGCCGACGCCCGGGAGACGCGTCAGCTGCGCGACGAGATTGTCGACTGCCGGTGAGACCACCGGCCAATTCTGCCTATGTGGATGGTTGTCCCGGTTCTGCGGGGCCGGCTGCTTCGAGCTCGTCAAGACGCTTCCGCGCCAGGTCGCGCATCGCCTCGGCAAGCTCGGGCTCGTCCCGGAGCATCTGCTCGAACTCGGGGCGGCTGAGCGCGAGGCAGCTCACCGGGCCCTTCGCAACGACGCGGGCCCTTCGCAGACCGTCATCCTCGACGAGCGAGATCTCTCCGATCACCTCACCGGGCCCGAGCTCGCGTTCCAGGCCGCCTGCCTCGACGACGACCGTCCCGTCGCAGATCACGTAGAGCCCGGCGCCCGGCACCCGGGTCTCGATCAGCACCTGTTCCGACCGGAACTCGACCTGGGAGAACGGGGCGGCGAGGCGCTCCAGCGTCTCGTCGTCGAAGTCGGCGAACAGCGGGCTTCGTCGTAGGAGCTCAGAGATGCCCATCGCGTTAGAGCCCCGGGAGACCGAGCCCCTGCATGCCGCCCATCGCGCCGCCGAGCTTTGTCTCGACGAGCTTCTGGGCGGAGCGAAGAGCTTCGTTGACGGCTGCGAGCACCATGTCGGCGAGTAACTCGGGGTCGTTCGGGTCGATCGCCTCGGGTGCGATCGTGATCTCGGTGATCTCGAGCGCCCCCGTCGCCTTGACCCGGACCATGCCACCGCCCGCAGATGCCTCGACCGTCTCGCCGGCGAGCTCTTCCTGGGCCTTCGCCATCTCCTCTTGCATCTGCTGCGCCTGCTTCATCAGCTTTTCGAAATCCATGGCCATGGCTTAATCCTCGACCTCCCGGGCATCGAATGTCTCCTTGATCAGCGAAACCAGGTCGTCCTCGCCCGGCTGTTCCTCCTCGACGGCCTCTTCGTCCTCGCCGCCGTTGGCCCCGAGCTCGAACGCGACCGCGAGCCGACGTCCGGTCACTTCGTAGAGCGCGTCCGTGAGGAGGGTCGCGTTCTTCGGCTCCTCGGCGAGCTGGCGATGGAAGGAGGCAGTGCGGGGGAACTCGAGCGTCAGGGTGTCCCCGGCGAGCCCGGCCGGGTGAGCCTCGCGCAGGACGGACGCGGTCGGGATCGACTTCTCCTCAACGGCCGGGAGCACGGCCCGCTGCCAGGCCTCCTGGAGCTGTTGGAGCTCAACGGCCGGAGGGTCCGGAACGCTTACCTGCTCCGTGCCGGGGTCGACCTCGGGGCCAGGACTAGCCAGTCCGCCCTCAGCGGAATGGCCTTCAGCGGCATGCCGCCCCTCCTCCAACCGTTCGAGGCGATAGGCCGTCCCCTCGCGGGAAAGATCCGCCGCCGGCCGCGTCACTTTGACGAGCGCGAGCTCGAGCGGCAGACGGGGGTCGGCGCCCTGGCGCATGTCGTCGACCGCTACGGCGAGGAGATCACACAACCGGAGCACGGTCGCTTCGCCGAGCTGGTTCGCCTGCTCGTGCAGCCGTTCGCGAACCTCCTCGGTCACGGGCAGCGAGTCGGGAACGTGGCCCATGTGTTGCACCAAGAGCACATGTCGAAGGTGCTCGAGCAGGTCGGTAACCAGCCGGCCGAGGTCCTGGCCCTGCTCCGAGAGCTCTTCGATGAAGGTCAGCGCTCCGGCCGTGTCCCGGTCGACGATCAGGTCGCAAAGCCGGAAGAGCGCTTCCTCCTCGACCGCGCCGAGCAGCTGAAGGACGTCTTGGACGGTGATCTTCTTGCCGGTTGCGGCGGCGAGCTGGTCGAGCGTCGAGACCGCGTCGCGGTAGGCGCCTCGGGCAGCTCTCGCGACGAGCGCCAACGCCGCATCAGGCACCTCGATTTCCTCGCCGTCGGAGACGCGGCGGAGCACCCGCACGAGCTCCGGCAGGCGCGGCCGCGCGAACACGAACGTCTGACAGCGCGAGCGGACGGTCGGGAGCATCTTCCCGAGGTCGGTCGTGCAGAAAACGAAGATCAGGTGAGGCGGGGGTTCCTCGATCAGCTTCAGCAGTGCGTTGAAGGCGGCATCGGTGAGCTGGTGCGCCTCGTCGAGGATGTAGACCTTGTAACGGCCCTCGACCGGCTGCAGGACGGCGTGGTCGCGGATGTCCCGGATGTCGTCGATCCCGCGCTGCGACGCGGCGTCCATCTCGACGACGTCGAGCGACGTCCCGGCCGCGATCGCACGGCAGATGTGGCAGTCGGTGTCGGGGTGGGACGACGTTCCCTTTTCGCAGTTCAGCGCCTTCGCCAGAATCCGCGCCAGCGAGGTCTTGCCCGTGCCGCGCGGCCCCGCGAACAGGTAGGCCTGGCGAATCTGTCCCGCGTCGATCGCGTTCTTGAGCGTCCGGACGACCGGTTCCTGTCCGACGACGTCATCGAAGCCCTGCGGGCGGTACTTCCGGTAAAGGGCGGCCACCAAGCCGATGCTATCGCCCCCGGCAGCGGCCGCGTCCGCCGACTTCCTCGGCCGAACGCATCGCTCTTCCTATGATGCGCGCCGTGGAAGCGGTGTCGCCCGACACCCGCCGCTGGACGTTGATCGCCGTCTGCGTGACGACGTTCATGTTGCTGCTCGACATCACGATCGTGGTTGTCGCGCTGCCGAGCATCCAACATCGGCTCAAGGCAGATCTGACGGGCCTTCAGTGGGTCGTCGACGCCTATGCGCTCTCGCTGGCGGCCTTGATCTTGACCGCGGGAGCCCTTGCCGACCGATACGGCCGGCGGCTCCTGTTCATGTTCGGCGTTGTCGTCTTCACGAGCGCCTCGCTCTTGTGCGGCCTGGCGTGGAACATCACGGCGCTCGATGTCGCGAGAGGCGTTCAGGGCATCGGCGGCGCGGCGCTGTTTGCGACCGCGCTCGCGCTGATCGGGCACGAGTACCGCGGCGCCGACCGATACGGTGCGATCGCGGTT
>DATFXA010000088.1:0-2053 GCA_035258645.1 Gaiellaceae bacterium | reverse complement strand
GGCCGGAGCCTTCGTGGTGAAGCCGGCCTCGATCTCGCCGATCGCATTCACGTCAGGCAGCAGCCAGGGCTCCGAGCCGTTGGCGAGGTACGCATCGGACAGCAGGTACACAGGCGTCCTGTACTTGAGCGCGATCCGGGCCGCCTCGATCGCGGCGTCGAAGCATTGCGCCGGCGTCGAGGCCGCGAGCACCGGCACCGGCGATTCGGAGTTGCGGCCGAACATGACCATCAGCAGGTCGGCCTGCTCCGGTTTCGTCGGCATCCCGGTCGAAGGCCCGGCGCGTTGGATGTCGAGGATCAGCAGCGGCAGCTCCAGCGCCACCGCGAGCCCAACCGTCTCGCTCTTGAGGACGACTCCGGGCCCGGCCGACGTCGAGACCCCCAGCGAGCCGCCGAAACTGGCGCCGACCGCCGCCCCGACGGCGGCGATCTCGTCCTCTGCCTGAAAGGTGCGGACGCCGAAGTTCTTGTGGCGGGCGAGCTCTTCCAGGATCGAGCTCGCCGGCGTGATCGGATAGGCGCCGAGGAAAAGTGGCAGCCCGGACTTGACGCTCGCGGCGATCAACCCGTAGGCGAGCGCCTGGTTGCCGGTGATGTTCCGGTAGGTACCCGGCCGGAGCTTCGCCGGCTTGACCTCGTAGGAGACAGCGAAGTCCTCGGTCGTCTCTCCGAACGCGTAGCCGGCCTGGAACGCCCGCTTGTTCGTCTCCGCGATCTCGGGCCGCTTCGCGAACTTGCGCTCGAGAAACGCGACCGTGTGCTCGGTCGGACGGTGGTAGAGCCAGGACATGAGCCCCAGCGCGAACATGTTCTTCGCCCGTTCGGCCTCGCGTTTCGTGACGCCCTCGACCTCCTTTGTCGCCTCGAGCGTCATCGACGTCAGCGGCACGGTGTGGACGTCGTACGCGTCGAGACTGCCGTCCTCGAGCGGGTTCGCGTCGTAGCCGGCCTTGGCGAGGTTGCGTTCAGTGAAGGTGTCCTGGTCGAGGATGAGCGTGCCGCCGCGCGGCAGGTCGCGCAGGTTCGTCTTCAGCGCCGCCGGGTTCATGGCGACAAGCACGTTCGGCGCGTCGCCGGGCGTGAGAATGTCGTGATCGGCGAAATGGACCTGGAAGCCCGAGACGCCGGGAAGCGACCCTGCCGGCGCCCGGATCTCGGCCGGGAAGTCGGGGAAGGTCGAGAGGTCGTTTCCGAGCACCGCCGTCTCGCTCGTGAACCGGCCCCCGGTCAGCTGCATGCCGTCGCCGGAGTCGCCCGCGAAGCGGACGATGACGCTGTCGACCTGCTCGACCGGCTTGGCCTGCTTGGCCATCGCCGTAGGTATACCGCGTTGTCACAGTTCCGGCGCGGCCGGGCGACGGACACGGCACGAGATCGGCGATAGCGTGCTGATAGGGGCGCTTTTGCACCCCCCAAGGGGGCTGGGCGGATCGCGACTGTTCGGCTCGATCGGCCGCCTGCGCCCTAGGCGGCGCTACGCCGTACGACCTTCAGTCCCCAGGCCCGGCCGCTCTCGAACAGCTCGTCGGGATCGACCTCATCACGCCAGCCGAGAAAGTGCGGCTCGGCCTCGTCGTCGGTCGAGCCAAAGACCGCGAGCCGCCGCTCAGGCTCCTCGCCGCTCGGCCCACGCTCGAGCTCCTCGAGCCGGCGCTCGGCCTCCTCGGCAGCAGGCCCTTCCATGTAGCCGCGGGGCATCCGCCAACGCTACACCGTTTCGCTTCGGGTGACACGCGGTGTGCGCCGGCACCGGCCCGCCTCAGGAGCTCGCCTCCGCGACGAGTGCGTCGAGGTCGAGTGGCGCACTGATCATCGCGAGGCTCTTTCCGTCATCCGCAAGGGGCCACTCCCCGCGCGGGCGATCGCGGTAGAGCTCGATACCGTTGCCGTCGGGATCGCGCAGGTAGATCGCTTCGCTGACCCCGTGATCCGTCGCGCCGGTGATCGGGATGCCTGCCTCTCCGAGCCGCCGCACCGCTGCGCCGAGCGTCGCCCGGTCCGGGTAGCGGATCGCGACGTGATAGAGCCCAGTCGTTCCCCGGGGCGGCGGT
>DATFXA010000087.1:0-7157 GCA_035258645.1 Gaiellaceae bacterium | reverse complement strand
CAGGCGCTCGAGATCACGGAACTGCTGATCCGCTCCGGCGCGCTCGACGTCGTCGCGGTCGACTCGGTCGCGGCGCTGACGCCGAAGGCCGAGATCGAAGGCGAGATGGGGGACAGCCACGTCGGCCTGCAGGCCCGGCTGATGTCGCAGGCGCTGCGGAAGCTCGCCGGCACGCTCAACCGCACCGACACGATCTGCATCTTCACGAACCAGCTGCGCGAGAAGATTGGAGTCATGTTTGGCTCGCCTGAGACAACACCGGGAGGCCGCGCACTGAAGTTCTATTCGTCGATCCGCCTCGACATCCGCCGGATCGAGACGCTCAAGGAAGGGGTCGAAGCCTACGGAAACCGGGTCCGCGTCAAGGTGGTCAAGAACAAGGTCGCGCCGCCGTTCAAGCAGGCCGAGTTCGACATCATCTACGGCTCCGGCATCTCCTGGGAGGGCACGGTGCTCGACTCGGCGCTCGACCGCAAGGTGGTCACGAAGTCGGGCTCGTACTTCAGCTTTGGCGACGAGCGGCTCGGCCAGGGTCGCCAGAACGCGACTGCGTTCCTGCGCGAACACGCCGACGTGACCCAGCAGATCCTGGCGAAGATCCAGGCCGACGCCGGCCAGGACCAGGTGGTTTCTGCGCGCCTGTTGCCGACCGCCGTCGAGGCTCCGGCCGAGGAGAAGGCGGCCGAGGAGGCTTCACCTGATGCCGAGAGTAACGGCGCTTCGGCCCGCGCGGCCGGGGCACGTGCTCGTTGAGCTCGACGGCGAGCGCTGGCGCACTTTCCCCGTCGACGTAGCGGCGCGAAGCGGGCTCGCGACCGGGCTCGAGCTCGACCGCGAACGCCTGCGTACGCTGCGACGAGAGCTGCGGCAGGGCGAGGCGCTCGCAGCAGGCGCGCGCGTGCTCGCGCGGCGCGATCGCTCCGAGCAGGCGGTGCGGGCCGCACTCGAGCGAAGGGGCATCAGTGAGCCCGACCGGGAGAAGGCGCTGGCCACCCTGCGCCGGCACGGGGCACTCGACGACGAACGCTACGCCCAGACCCGGGCCGCGGCTCTCGCCGAACGGGGCCTCGGCAACGCAGCGATCGTCTTCAGGCTCGAGCGCGACGGAGTCGCCCCGCACGCGATCGCGCCCGCGGTGGCCGCGCTCGAGCCGGAGAACGACCGGGCCATTCGCCTCGTAGCCCGCCGAGGCGCCACCGCCAAGACCATACGCTGGCTGACTTCGCGAGGCTTCGCGCCTGAATCCGTCGAGTCCGCAGTCGCGGCCGTTGCGGATGACGCAGGGCTGGAGCTAGGATGAGAGTCACCACAACGACAATTTGCCTGCATCTGACTGTTTCGCAATCGGTATAGAAACTTGAACTCGCTCTTGATCGAAGAAGCTCCCTGGAGGCCGCACCAGCGTTGACCTAGCGGCCAGCTGGGCCTGACTCAGGCCCTTCGAGGCACCCGATTCGAGGCATGCCCGATGTGGGCGCACCGCAAGGAGCGCCCGTGTTCGTCGTCATTGGAATCCTGATCGGTCTCGCCGCAGGGGCGGCTCTTGCTTTCATCGCCCTCTATGCGTTGACCGGCTCCCGTCTGGCGGCTGCCCGCCGAACGCGCCAGCTCCTGCTGACCGAGGCCCGCCGCGACGCCGACGCAATGCGTCGCGAGGCACAGATCGAGGCACGCGAACAGTCGGTGAAGTTCCGTGCCGAGGTCGAGCAAGAGGTCTCTCAGCGACGCACCGAGATCATCAAGATCGAAGAACGTGTGCTCGCGAAGGAGGAGGAGATCGACGGCAAGTTGACCGAGCTTTCTCGGCGCGAGCAGGGGGTCTCTGACCGCGAGACCCACTCGAAGCAGCTTCAGGACGAGCTCAAAGAGGCGAAGGAATTCGAGCTGAAGGAGCTCGAGCGGATCTCCGGCATGACCACGAACGAGGCGAAGGCGCACCTCTTGAACCGCTCGGAAGACCTGATCCGGCACGAGCTCGCCCGCCGCGTGCGCCAGCTCGAGGAAGAGGCCCAGACTGAGGCCAAGCGACGGGCCCGCAACCTCGTCGCGGACGCACTCCAGCGAGTCGCGGCGAACCACGCCTCCGAGACAACCGTGTCCCTCGTCGAGCTGCCCTCGGACGACATGAAGGGCAGGATCATCGGCCGTGAGGGGCGCAATATCCGCACGCTCGAGCACCTGACCGGGGTCGATTTCATCATCGACGACACGCCGCAGGCGGTCGTCCTCTCGTCCTTCGACGGCATCCGCAGGGAAATCGCCAAGGTGACGCTCGCGAAGCTGATCGAGGACGGGCGCATCCATCCCGCTCGGATCGAGGAGATGTACTACCAGTCGAAGGCGGAGATCGAAGAGCACATCGTCCACGCCGGCGAGCAGGCCGTCTTCGAGGCGAACTGCGGCCCCGTCCACGAGGAGCTCGTCAAGATCCTCGGCAGGCTTCGTTTTAGGACGAGCTACGGCCAGAACGTGCTCAAGCACACGCTCGAGGTCGTCCACCTCGCCGGGATCATGGCCTCGGAGCTCGACGCGAGCGTCAAGACCGCACGCCGGGCCGGCCTATTGCACGATCTCGGCAAGGCGCTGACCCACGAGATCGAGGGCTCGCACGCCGCGATCTCGGCTCAGCTCGCACGGCGCTACGGCGAGAGCGACGCGGTGGTGCACGCCATCGCGGCGCACCACTACGAGGTGCAGCCGCAGACGGTCGAGGCGGTGCTGCTGATCGCCGCCGACGCGGTCTCGGCCTCGAGGCCGGGTGCGCGCGGTGAGAGCCTCGAGCACTACATCAAGCGGCTCGAGGCCCTGGAAGAGCTGGCCGGCCATCACGGCGGCGTCGAGAAGGTCTACGCGTTGCAGGCCGGCCGCGAGATCCGGGTGATCGTGAAGCCCAAGGAAGTCGATGACGACCAGGCCGTCCTGCTTTCGCACGAGATCGCGCGCGAGATCGAGGACCAGCTCGAATACCCGGGCCAGATCAAGGTGACGGTGATCCGCGAGAGCCGGGCAGTCGACGTCGCCAGGAACGCCACGGAAAGCGGCTCTGCGACAGCGTCGGACAACGGCGATCCCGCGCAGCAGCAGCGGGCCCTCGGGCAACGCGCCAAGTAGCCTAGGCTCAGACGCCGATCGCGGTTCGGTGTTGCGGCGTCGCTGTCCCGGAAAGAGATACTCGACGGCAACCCTCTTCGGCACAGTCCCTGCGCTCCGCGACTGGCCGAGCGCCGCGCTACCATCACTGGCTTCGGGGGGACGGCCTGGTCAGAGTACGCCTTCTTGCATACGCCCTGGTCGCCGGCGCAGTCGCACTGTCGGCGGCCGCAGCGCACCCCTCTATGGCGTCGGCGCCGGCGGCATCCTGCGTTCAATCACAGCCGGCCTGGATCGATTACGCCGACAAGTGGGTCCCGTTTCGACACCTCTTCTACCGGCCCGGGCTTGCAGTCGCGCTCGCGCACACCGCCCCGGGGGCGGCCGCGCGGAGCAGCGGCGCGGAGGTCGCCTACTGGGACATGTCGTTGAGGGACACCGTAGGAACGCCGGCACATCCAGCCGGCTCGGGGACGGTTGCGGCGAGGGTCGGGCGGCTTGCTGACGCGGCCGGGAAGGTAACCGGCTGCGCGACGCCGATCATCGCCCTGAACGAGTTGTACGGGGCGCATTTGCAGGCTCCTTGGAGCCGAAGCAACGCTGCGTACCGGGCGAACGTCCTCGAGCTCGTCCGTGGACTCGCTTCACGAGGCGCGTTGCCGCACCTGTTGATATCCGAGGCAGGCGCGACTCGCGGAGCGACGGGGTCCTGGTGGCGCTCGCTCGCCGCCAGCGCGGTCATCGTCCGGGAGCTCTACATACCGGCCCCGACGCTTGCACGGCTCGGCCCGTCAGGAGCGACCGTCTACCTGCGCTTCCAGCTCCGGCGCGCGGTGCGGAACTTTACGAACGTCGGAATTCCGAGCAACAGAATCGGGCTCGCGCTTGGCTTCCACTCCGGGCGTGGAGGGCGCGCCGGCTTGAGGGCGACGCGCTGGTTCGGTGTGGTCAAGCGGGAGGCCCTCGCCGCGCGACAGGTCGCCGCGGAGCTCGCCCTCGATTCGGTCTGGTCGTGGGGTTGGGCCCGCTTCGCCGGGATGTCGAACGACCCTGCGAAGGCCACTGCGGCCTGCGTTTACCTCTGGGCTCGGGACCCGAGCCTTTGTGATGCGGCGGCCGTGGCCGGCCGGGGCTTCGACAGTTCGCGCTCCCAGCCTGCGGAGGTCGGGGACCGGGTGGGAATGTCGGTCCTCAGCACTCGGCATCCCGTCTGGCTCGAGGTGCGTGCGACGGCGAAGCTGGCGGCCCGGGTCGCGTCGGTTCAGGAGCGCACGGCGACCGGCTGGAGGTCGCTGAACAGGATCGTCCTCGCTCCCTTCCACCCGATGCGAATGCGGATCCAGCTGGCGAACGGGCGTCATGTACTCAGGCTCTTCGTCGCCGCGGAAAGCGCGCCCGGGGGGGCAGCGCGATTGACCGCGCCCCTCGCTGTCGTCGTCCATTAGCGGCGGACAGTCGAAGCTACAGTTCGGCCCGTGCGCCGATACCACGTTACGACCTTCGGCTGCCAGATGAACGCCCATGATTCTGAGCGCATCAAGGGCATGCTCGAGGAGCTCGGCCTCGGAGAGGCTCCGGGACAGGAAGAGGCCGATGTGCTCGTGTTCAACACCTGCACGATCAGAGAGAAGCCCGACCAGCGATTCGCGGCGCACCTTGCGCAGGCGAAGGCCCTCAAGGGGCGCGATCCCGAGAAGGTGATCGCGGTCGGCGGCTGCTACGCCGAGGCGCAACGCGAGCGGCTGTTCGAGCTTTATCCCTACGTCGACGTCGCCTTCGGGCCCGGCTCGATCCCGCACCTCGGGGAATGGGTCGGCGCCGGGGGTCTCGGCGTCGAGCGCGGAAGCTTCGGCCTCGACGACCGTAGCTTCGCCGGCGGGCTTCCGATGCACCGCGAGCGCCGCTTCCAGGCGTGGGTGCAGATCTCGATGGGCTGCAATTCGAAGTGCTCGTACTGCATCGTCCCGTCCGTCCGCGGGCGCGAGCAGAGCCGGCGGCCGGGCGATGTCCTCGCCGAGGTCGAGGGCCTCGCGCGCGACGGCGTCCGCGAGATCACCCTGCTCGGCCAGAACGTCAACTCGTACGGCCGCGACCTGCTGCCCGACATCCGTACGAACTTCGGCGAGCTGCTGCGGGCCTGCGACGCGGTCGAGGGAATCGAGCGGATCCGCTTCACGAGTCCGCACCCGAAGGACTTCCGGCGCCC
The DNA here is from genome assembly GCA_035258645.1 of Gaiellaceae bacterium. Lineage (GTDB taxonomy): Bacteria > Actinomycetota > Thermoleophilia > Gaiellales > Gaiellaceae > 13-2-20CM-68-14. The sequence goes on along the minus strand of DATFXA010000087.1, from coordinate 1,861 downwards.
GGTGATCGAGGCGATGGCTGAATGCGACGCGGTCTGCGAGCACGCGCACCTGCCGCTCCAGTCCGGCTCGACGCGGATCCTCAAGGCGATGCGGCGGACGTACAGCCGAGAACGCTACGTGCGCCTGGCCGAGGAGATGCGGGTCGCGATCCCCGATCTCGCGTTGACGACGGACCTGATCGTCGGGTTTCCGGGCGAGACGGATGAGGAGTTCGAGCTGACGGTCACGGCCGTCGACGAGGTCGGCTACGACTCGGCCTTCACGTTCGTCTTTTCGCCACGGCGCGGAACGGAGGCCGCGACGATGCCCGGTCAGGTTCCCGACGATGTGAAGCGCGAGCGCATCGAGCGGCTGATCGAGACCGTCCAGCGCGTCGCCGAGGCGCGGAACAAGACGCGCATCGGCCGGGTCGAGGAGGTGCTCGTCGAGGGGCCGAGCCGCACGGACGACGCCATGCTGCGAGGGCGCACGCGCCGCAACACGACAGTCAACTTCACCGGCGCCGCCGCGGCCGGCGACCTCGTCCCGGTCGTGATCGAGGGCGCTACCTCCACGACACTACGCGGCACCGCGGTCGTCGCGGCTAGCCAGATTCGGCGGCCCGCAGCGAGCGAAGGCCGAAGACCGCAGGCACGATCGGCAGCCAGAAGTTGACGATTCTGTAGGCGATGACGGCGGTAACCGCAGCCGCGAGCGGCGTTCCCGTCCACAGCAGCGCGAACGGCAGGAGCGCCTCAACCGCGCCCGCCCCGGCCAGCGGCAGCGTCCGCCGCGTCAGTGCATAGCCGGTCGCGTAGCCGATCAACAGCGGCGCGACCGAGGGGAAGTGGCCCTCGTAAGCGCGAAGGCAGATGGCAAGACAGGCGATGTCGCCGAACCAGTAGACGCCGGTTCCGATCGGGCCGGCGGCGTGCTCGAGCTTGACGAAGAGCTGGCGGGTCACGTGGATCGAGTCGAGCCATTGGGCGACATGGTCGCGCCAGCCGTGGCGCCCTCGCAGCCGGTCGCGAAGCCGGAGCGCCACGAGTGCCAAGATGCCGCCGGCGGGGACGGCGATCGCCCACGGCATCGTCAGGCCGCTGCTCGGCTGGTGGACATGGTCAAGGAGCAGCATGATCGCCACGATGCAGGTGGCGGGGGCCAGCAGCGCGTACTCGAGCGCGCCCAGCCCGAGCACCCGTACCCGCGCCTCCCGATCGTCCACCTCCTGCCGGAACGCGTGCAGGTCGACCGAGAAGCCGCCGCGCGCGATAAAGACGCCAAAGCCTGTGGCCACCAGCGCAAGCGCGCGCGAGTGGGGGAGGCTCGGTCCGTTCTCCACCCGCGCGACCTCGCGGTAGGCGAGGACGTAGCCGGCGTAGGCGAGCACCTCCGCGGCAACCGCGAGCGGCAGCCAGCTGGCGTCGACGTGGCGCAGGCGGTCGGCAACCGCGCCGAAGCCCGCAGCCCAGGAGACACCGACCACCGCGGCAACGGACAGCGCGGCGCCGAGCGCTATGAAGGCGGCCAGCTCGTGGGGCCGCTTGTCCAGATGGGTCCGGCCAGAAACCGGGCGTGGAAGCTTCACTTGCGGGGTATCGGCACGTCCGCACGGGAGCAAACACCACAATCGGGGCATGCAGGACGATTTGGTGCTCGCACTGTTCGGACCGACGGCTTCGGGGAAAACGGCTGTCGCGGAGGAGTTGGTGTCGCGGTTTCCGGCCGAGCTCATCTCGGCGGATTCGATGCAAGGGTACCGGGGCCTTCCGATCCTGACGAACCAACCCTCCTCACCGACGCGGCTCGTCGGCATGTGGTCTCTCGATCATGCAGGCTCGGTCGCGGAGTACCAGCGGCTCGCGCACGCTGCGATCGACG
>DATFXA010000086.1:0-2504 GCA_035258645.1 Gaiellaceae bacterium | reverse complement strand
ATGCGTTGCTAGCCTTGCGAGAGCGCCTCAGACGGCGCTAATCGCGCATGGACCTGAAACGAATCCGCAACTTCTCGATCATCGCCCATATCGACCACGGCAAGTCGACGCTCGCCGACCGCATCCTCGAGCTGACGAAGACCGTGTCCGGGCGAGAGATGCGCGCCCAGGTGCTCGACACGATGGAGCTCGAGCGCGAGCGCGGGATCACGATCAAGGCCCAGGCGGTGCGCGTCAACTGGCACGGGCACGAGCTGAACCTGATCGACACTCCCGGCCACGTCGACTTCACCTACGAGGTCTCCCGCTCGCTCCAGGCATGCGAGGGAGCGTTGCTCGTCGTCGACGCGGCTCAGGGTGTCGAGGCCCAGACGGTCGCCAACGCCTATCTGGCGATCGAGAACAACCTCGAGATCGTGCCCGTCGTGAACAAGATCGACCTGCCGCAGGCCGATCCGGACGGGGCGGCTGCGGAGCTCGCCGAGCTCGTCGGCGGCAACCCCGAGGACGTGCTGCGGATCTCTGCCAAGACCGGGGAGGGCGTGGCGGAGGTGCTCGATGCGATCGTCGAGCGGATCTCCCCGCCCTCGGGCGAGCCGACCGCGCCTCCCCGCGCGCTCGTGTTCGACTCCTCCTACGACCAGTACCGCGGGGTCGTCGCCTTCGTGAGGGTCGTCGACGGCGCGTTCGCTGCCCGTGAGCCGTTGCGAGCGATGGCGCAAGGAACGCGCTTCGAGGCCGAGGAGGTCGGCTTCTTCTCGCCGACCATGAAGGCCGCCGAAACCCTTGGCGCCGGTGAGGTCGGGTACGTGATCACGGGCCTGAAGGACGTCAGCCGCCTTCGTGTCGGAGACACGCTGACCTCGGAGCGGAACCCTGCAGCCCGGCCGCTCCCCGGGTACAAGGACGTCAAGCCCATGGTCTTCGCCGGGCTGTTCCCGACCGACTCCGACGACTACCCGGACCTCCGCGACGCCCTCGAGCGCCTGAAGCTGAACGATGCTGCGCTCTTCTACGAGCCGGAGACGAGCCAGGCGCTCGGCTTCGGCTTCCGCTGCGGCTTCCTCGGTCTGCTGCACATGGAGATCGTCCGGGAGCGGCTCGAGCGGGAGTTCGATCTCGACCTCCTGGTGACCGCGCCGAACGTCGCCTACCGCGTCCTCGAGCGAAACGGCGACTGGCTGGAGGTGCACAACCCGGCCGAGATGCCACGCGAGCTCGAGGAGGTCGAAGAGCCCTACGTGAGCGCCTCGATCATCGTCCCCAAGGACTACGTCGGCCAGGTGATGGAGCTGAACAACGACCGCCGCGGCCGTTTCGACCACATGGAGTACCTGTCCCCCGAGCGGGTGTTGCTCTCCTACGAGCTGCCGCTGTCGGAGATCGTGCTCGACTACTACGACCAGCTGAAGTCGCGCACGCGCGGGTACGCGACCTTCGACTACGACGTCGCCGGCTTCCGCGAGGGCGAGCTTGCGCGCGTCGACATCCTGATCGCGGACGAGCCGGTGGACGCCCTCTCGATGATCGTGCACCGCGACGCTGCCTACGGACGTGGCAGGGCACTGGTCGAGCGGCTCAAGCAGGAGATTCCGAGGCAGTACTTCGACGTCCCTGTCCAGGCCGCGATCGGATCGCGCGTGATCGCGCGGGAGACCGTCAAGGCCAAGCGGAAGGACGTACTGGCCAAGTGCTACGGAGGCGACATCACCCGCAAGCGGAAGCTCCTCGAGAAACAGAAGGCCGGCAAGCGGCGGATGAAGCAGGTCGGGGCGGTCGAGGTGCCGCAGGAGGCCTTCCTCGCCGTGCTCAACCTCAACGACGGTGGCAAGAAATGACGGATCCAGTCCGGCATCTGTACGTCCATCTCCCCTTCTGCGCGCAGCGGTGCGGTTACTGCGACTTCGTCACCGTCGTCGGGCGGCGCGGCCAGCACGCGGCGTACGTGGACGGCTTGCTCGCCGAGCTCGAGCTGGAGCGGGCGGTGCTGGCGCCGGAGCTGGAGACCCTCTTCCTCGGCGGCGGCACGCCTACCTTCACCGAGCCGGCCGAGCTCGCGCGCCTGCTCGCGACGCTCCCGCCGGCCGCCGAGGTGACGGTCGAGGCGAACCCGGAGACGGTGACGCCGGCGCTCGCGGCGCTCCTGCGCCGAAACGGCGTCAACAGGGTCTCGCTCGGCGTGCAGACGTTTCAGCCCGACCTCTTGCGCGTTCTGAACCGTGTTGCCGGACCTGACGACGTCCGACGCGCCTTCTACCATCTTCGTGATGCCGGATTTGACAACATATCCCTCGATCTCATCTACGGGATCCCGGGGCAGGGGCCCGCCGAGCTCGAGACAGACATAAAGGAGGCGCTCGCGCTTCGGCCGGAGCACCTCTCCTGCTACGAGCTCGAGGCGAAGCCCGGGACGCGGTTCGCACACGTGCACGGGGAAGAGCTCCGTCGCCAGGCGGTTGCGATGGAGGGCTACTTCGAAGCCGTCGTCGAGACGCTCGTTGGGG
>DATFXA010000085.1:0-17982 GCA_035258645.1 Gaiellaceae bacterium | reverse complement strand
TCACGCGAGGGCCTGCAGCCGCCGCCCGAAGACGACGGGCAGGGCGAGCAGCAGCATGATGAACCCGTAGAAAAAGAAGGCGGTCATCGTCAGGTAGAAGGCGTTGGCGGCCAAGGTTCCGACGAGCGCGGCGGTCAGTCCCCAGGAGACCGGCCGCACGCGCGCTGCGATCGGATCGCGGGCAACGGCCAGCGCGCGCCCGATCGCGCGGCCGGCCCGTAGGCGGCGGAAGAGGTACCAGAGAAAGACGCCGAAGAGGGCGGCCCCGACGAGCCCCGTCTCGACCAGCAGCGCGACGTAGAACGAGTGCGGTCCCCAGTTCGTCTTGCCCGTGACGAACTGGTAGTAGACCGAGAAGTTGTTGAAGCCGAGCCCGAACAGCGGGTGCATGTGCAGCACCTGTGGAATGAAGTCGTAGACCTGGAAGTGCGCGCTCGTCGAGCGGCCGCCTCGCTGGAGCCGCGACGAGATCACCGTGTGAAAGAAGTGCGGCCGTCGGTGGATCTCGTAGCCCACCAGCACGGCCACGAGCGCCAGCGGCGCGAGCATGGCCCGTGAGATGAGGAGCCGCCGGTACGGGATCAGCAGCACGAGGAAGCCGACGCCCAAGCCGAGCAGGCCGCTGCGCGAGAGCGTCGCCAGCTCCACCGCGAGGAGCCCGGCGAGCAGCAGCGCGAGCGGCAGCCGCAGCCGGTTTCCGCGCTCGAGCCGGAGGTAGAGCGGCCCGAGGACGAGCAGCGGCACGATCAGCTGGATACCCAGGTGGTTGGGATCCGGGGTCAGGCCGTCGGTGCGGTAGACGTTCGACCCGCCGACCGCGCCGTAGATGTTGATCTGGCTGGAGTGGCCGGTGAGCGGCTCGATCACCGTGGCGTCGAGGTTGTGCCCAGCCTGTGCGGCGAGGAGCTGGAGGACCCCGTACCCCGCGTTCGCGGCAACCCCGAGGCAGAACCAGGCCAGCATCCGCCAGTAGACGCGCTCACTTGAGCGGAAGAGGTAGTCGACTGCGGCGGCGAGAAAGGCGAAGTGGAGCACGAACTTCCCCATCCCTTTGCCGAACTGCGTCAGCCCCTGGGTCGTCTCCAGGTTGTAGAAGCCGATCAGGTAGACGAGCAGGAAGGCGGCGAAGAAGCCGACCACGATCACCGACGTCCGCGCCAGTGAGCGGTCGCGGCCACCGAGACGCCGCAGCAGGTAGGCGCCGATGAAGAGGATCGAGATCACCTCGGTCAAGGCGATCTTCCCGGCGACGTTCCAGAAGAGCTTCTCGAAGCTCATCGTGAAGACGGCCGCGTAGAGCAGGAAATCGGTGAGGCGGCGGGAGGGCACTTAGGTCTTCAGCAATAGCTCGGAGAGCTCCTCGACGCGGGAGCGCCGGGAGATGCGATCGCGGAGCTCGGGCCGGAGGGCCGCGCCGTTCAGTTGGCCGGCGCGCCAGCGCGCCTCGAGCCCGCGCAGCGCTTCGCGGATCGCGCCCGTGTCGTCGGGAGGAACGACAACGCCGGCACCCGCCTCGCGGATCAGGTTAGCCGCAGCGCCCGTGGGCGGCACCGCAGCCAGGATCGGCCGCTCGGCGGCGAGGTACTCGAAGATCTTGCCGGGGAGCACGGGCGTCCCCCGCTCGCCTGCCTGCGGCAAGAGCAGGAGCAACGCCTCGGAATCGCGCTGGTAGGCGAGCGAGCGGCGGCGGGACCCGAACGGCAGCAGCTCGAGCTGGTCGCCGAGGTCGAGCGTCTCGACCCATTCGCGGTCACGAGTCGTCAGCTCGCCGACGAAACGGGCGACGGCGCTCTGGAGCCCGGACTCCTTCAGCGCGGTGAGGAACGGCCGCGGGTTCCGCTTGCCGAAGAAGCTGCCGGTGTGGGTGATCCTGAAGCGGTCGCCCGGGTGATAACCGAGACCCTCGAAATCGTCGTAGTCGGCGCCGTTCGGAATCACGGTGATCGGTGCCTTCGGCTCGTAGCCCCGGATCTCGTCGGCGATCCCCTCCCAGGCAGTCACGATCTCATCCGCCTGCGAGGCGACGAGCCGCGCGACCACGCGTTGGACATTCTCCTTCATCCGCGCCGGGAGCCGCTCGACCGGATGGTCGGCGTCCGCGATCAGGGGATCGCGCAGGTCGGCGATCCACTTGACGCCGGTCGCCTTCTTGACGGCCGCCCCGATCAGGTTGATCGAGTTCGGCGGCGAGGTGGTCAGGACGACGTCGATGTTTTCGGCCCGGACGATCCGGATCGCGGCCGTGATCGCATTGGGGGCCCAGGTCACGGAGATGTCGGGGACGAGCGCACGCCGGAAGAGCGCTCCGGCCTGGTAGCGCAGGCGATCGGCGCCCTCGAGCGCGTAGAGCTCCTCTGAGGGGACCCGCCCCCGCGGGCCGTGATAGCGGACGCGGTGGACCCACGCTTGCGCGGGCGGCGTCGCGTCCTCATCGCGATGGACCCACTTCGGGTCGTCGGGCGTCAGCACGTGCGTCTCGATCCCGAAGCTCGGCAAGTGGGTGGCGAACTTCAACGGGCGTTGAACGCCGCCCCCGCCGGCGGGCGGGAAGTACATCGTCACGAGCAGGACCTTCACTGCAGGAGGTGGAGTCGCGTGTTGTCGTTTCCCGTCACGGAGTCGAGCTGACGATACCCACCGATTCCACTACCCCCCGCACCTACTACACCACGCGCGGCGGGCGGCTCTCACAGAACCGCCCGCTCGCGTTGCTCCTCTTGCCGACGTGCTATCCGGTCGGCGGGTGCGTGCCCCAGTCGGGCGTATTCGCGCCTGGGGCGTGCGTGACCTGAGTCAAGCCCGTACCGTCGACGTTGACGGTGTAGATCTCGCCGTCGACGTCGTTGTTGTGGGATCTCACGAACGCGATCATGGTCCCGTCGGGCGACCACGTTGGCTCGTTGCAGCCCAAGGCGTTGGGGTCGGCGTTCGCGCCGCCGCAGGCTGACGCCGGCTGGACGTTGATTTCGTGCAGGCCGCTGCCGTCCGAATGCACGACCCAGATCGAGCTGTGTACGTCGGGAGTCAGGTGCTGCGAGAAGACGATGTCGTTTCCCTGTGGACACCAGCTGCCGAACGAACTCACATCGACATCGGCGGGCAGGATCTGCTTGAGCCCGGTCCCGTTGATGTTGATGACGAACAAGCCCTCGAATCCGTCCGGTCCGAATCGGCCGAAGACGATGCGCTTACCGTTCGGCGACCAGTCGGCGGGTAGGTCGTCGCCGCCGGGGTTCGACGTGATCTGCGTGAGACCGCCGCCGTCGGACGAGCGGATCGTGTGGATGCCGTTCTGGCTTCCGTCCTCGCTGAACGTCTCGCAGAGGAGCAGCTTCCCGTCGGGCGACGGAATCCCGCACGGGTTGAAGAGCCCCGGGTACTGACCGTCGACGTCGCGGAAGCTTTTGTCGTCGGGGTTGATGATCCGCGAGCCGCCGCCGGGGGAGTCGCAGCAGGTGGCGATGTGGCCGCCGTCCGAGAACCAACGGGGAAACTCGCCGACGTCGGTTGGGCCCTGGACGAGCCGCTGGCCCGTGGTATCCGGGTTGACAACGTAGACCTGCGTATCGTCAAGGCCCGAGTTGAACCGCGCGAACGCGATCTGGCCGTTCGTGCCGCGTGGCGCCGCCGCCGCCGAAACCGCTGCCACGGCCGCCAGCGCAACAGTGAGCAGCGCGACAAAACGGAGTCGTCCGCTGAAAAGGAACTTCATGTCGCCTCCCTCTCCCCCCTGGGGAATGGCCGAGGAAGACGGGCCTGCCACCGCGGTCCGCAGCCGTGTAGGCAGGGAGCTTGCAACGAATCAGACTAGAGGTCAAGCAATCGTCGTCAGCGAGCGGATCTACCTGAGCCGGTAGAGAACGTACCGCTGGTCGGCGTACGCCCGCGGCAGATCGAGCGTCAGCCGGTGACGCTTATGGTCGACGATGATCCAGCGCGCGCCGTACGAGCGCGGGATCTCGAGGTCACCGCCGTGCGCATAGAAACGGTAGGCGTCGCGTAGCCGCTCTCTGGGACGGTTCTTCTTCGTCACCGCGACGTGTCCGTACGGCGCGTCGGCAAGGTAGATCGGTGCGTACGCGGCGAGCAAGTAGCCGGTCTCTGGATCCGCGAAGAGCACGTCCTTCGGCTTCGTGTCCTCGCGGACGGCCTTGATCAGGCCTCTGGTGAGCGCGCCCGAGCCGCTGCCCACCCGGGTCCAGTGCGAGAAGCCGTGGACGGCCACCGGGATCGCGAACACCGCCACTGCGGCCGCAGCCAGAGCCTCGTGATGTAGGTGTACACCTACATCACTTCTGTTTTTGTAGCGCCTGAACGTGCCGATCAGCAGCGCGGCCAGGCCGCCGACGAGCGCCACCCACGTCGGCCAGGCGGGCGTCGCACCCTGGAAGCGGTAGCCGAAGTCGCCGGGATAGGTGTATTGGAGCACGATCCCGGCCGCGAGCGCGAGCGGGAGCACGAAGATGCCCAACAGCCCGGCCAAGACGGACGCGCCCCCGGCGAGAGCGTATGGGTACGGAATGAAGCCGACCAGCCGGCGCGCCTGCGAGATCGAGACTGCATCGGCGAAGCGCGGGAAGACGAACGGCACGAGCGTCAACGCAAAGATCGCCAGCGTTCCGCCGAGCACCCACGCCGCCCAGCGCCGCCGGGCGGCGAACCCCGCCAGGGGCACGCAGAGCAGCGCCGCGACGGCGACGGCCCCGGTGCGAGTGAAAAGCCGAGCGGCGACGTGGTAGTGATCGAAGTTGCCGGTCAGCTGGCCCGGGTACTGGGCGAACGCCCGCCGGACCTCCTGCCCGGACGGGTTGTGGAGGGTGGTCGCCTCGACGACCGGCCGGAGCCAGGCAAGCGCGATCGCCGTCGGTACCGCCAGGGCGGCTATGCCGGTGAGCGCAGGCTTCAACTCGCGTCCGACGAGCAGCGCCCTGGCGATCGCGAAGCCGACCAGGGGGACGCCGACGAAGAGCGCGTACGTCGGGTGGACGAGCGCGAGCGTTCCCGCGGCGGCCGCCGTCGCCATGAAGAGCGCGGCTGAGGGCCTCCGAACGTGCGCGAAGAAGAGCGCGAGCAGTCCCGGCACGAGCAGCTGCCGTGACGCGGTCGCCGGCAGCGCCAGCGAAGTGAACGAGCCGCCGTGACCGGCGGCGATCCCGGTCAGCGAGACTTCCGCGATAACGACTGCGACGCCGGCCGACGCCGAGCGAAACAACACCCGGCCTGCCTCGTAGAAGAGCGCCAACTGAAGCGGCGCCAGGATCGTCGGCCCGTTCCGCCCGACCGCGATCGGATCGACGTCGGCGAGCCGGGCGATCAGAGCGAGGAACCCGTGCCACAGTGGAAACGCGTAGCCCGGATGAAGGCTCCCGTCCTTGAACTCGCCGACGTTCTGGAGCGAGAGCGAGCCGAAGACCTCGAGCTTGCGAACGCGGGCGAGGTGAAAGAACGCGTCGCCGTCGAGCACTGCCACGAACCAGAGGGCGATCCCGAAGCCGATCCCCGCGGTGACGACGGCCAGCTCCACGCGGTCCAGCTTGTGATCTAGATCATTTGCCCGCACGGCGAACGGCAGCGCCAGGACCGCGACCACTCCCAGCAACGCCGGCGTCAGCCAGAGGGAGCTGTGGACGGCGAACGTGATCGCCAACGCGAATAGCAGTGCCGCGAGCGACCAGGCGACGACGGGCGCCAGGCCGCGCAGCCGAAACGCGCGAGAGATCAGCGCGCCGGGTATCAAGAGACAGGCCGTCGCCGCAGCCAGCCGCAGCCCGACCCCAAGCCCTGTGGCCGGAAGCAGGCGCGCGAGAACCAGCGCCGGGACGGCCAGCAGGACGGGCGGCAGCCGCCTCACTGCGGGCGAAGCAGGGAGCCGGCGTTGCCCGATGAGAGCCAGCGCGCCGCTTCGCGGTAGCTCCGCCGGCGCTCGCCGCGAAAGAGCAGCAGCCGCAGCCGGACTCCGGCGAGCAGGAGCCGGCGGGCACGCTCCGCCTCGCGCGTGCCGCGGTGCTTGGCGAGAAAGCGAAGCTGGCCGCGGACGTTCTCGGCAAACAGGCGGCCGCCGTGCGACGCGCCGCCGACGTGCATCGCCTCGGCGCCGGGGAAGAAGAACACGCGCCACCCGGCCTGGTGGAAGCGGTAGCACCAGTCGGTTTCCTCGCTGAACATGAAGAAGTCCTCGTCGAACAGGCCCACCTCGTCCGCCGCGTCGCGCCGGACGAAGAGGCAGGCCCCGAAGAGCCAGTCGACCTCACGGACCTCGTCGTGGTCGAAGCCGCCCTCGTAAAAGCCGTTCAACAGCCGCGAGCGCGGCGCGAGCTTCCGCAGGAACAGATACTCGGTCGCGAGCCGCCAGAGGGTCGGAAACCCGCGCGCCGAGCGCTGGAGCGACCCATCGGGATTGAGCAGGCGCGGCCCGACAACAGCGGCGTCGGGATGCTCGTCCGCAAATGCCGCGAGCCGCTCGACGGCGTCGCCCAGAATCCAGGCGTCTGAGTTCAGGAGCAGGAAGTAGCGGCCGGAGGCGAGCCGCATGCCCGCATTGTTGCCCCCGCCCATGCCGACGTTCTGCTCCTCGATCACGTGGGCCTCGGGAAAGCGCCCTCGAACGATCTCGAGCGTGTCGTCCGTCGAGCCGTGGTCGACCACGATCGTCTCGTAACCGCGGACGCTCTCGAGGCAGCGTTCGATCCAGGCGGACGAGTTGAACGTGACGACGACGGCCGAGACGTTATGCATCGGGCTGGTGGAGTGGAGCACGCCGGGCGCCTCGGAGGCTCTCCCAAACGAGAATCCCGAGGCCCGGCAACGCGAGCGCGATCGTCACGAAGAAGAACAGGAACCCGGTCGCGAACGCCTTGTTCGCGTTGACACCGAGGTTGCTGAGAAAGCTGACGAAGAAGGTCTCCCGCACCGCGAGCCCGTTGACCGTGAAAGGGACGAGCAGGACGAGGAAGAGCAGCGGCCCCATCACGTAGTACGGCCGCGGGGAGAGATCGACCCCGACCGCCTTTCCGGTCAACCAGATTGCGAGCACCCGTACCGCCTGCACGGCCAGGGTCAGCCCGAAGACCCAGAAGAGCAGGCCGACGTCGCCGCGATAGGCGTGAAGCCCTTCGTAGACGGCTCGCACCGGCCTTTCGATCCGCAGGAAGCGGAGCAGCGGCACCGTCCGGGCCAGTAGCGGCCGCAGGCGGCGCGAGAAGAGCAGCACGGCGAGAACGATCGTCGCGACGACGAAGGCGCCTTCGACCCAGAGGTAGGCGCCGACGTCGTAGTGGCCGATCGCGAGCGCAAAGCCGACGGCGGCGAGGGTCAGCGTCGCCGCCCCGCCGAGTGCGCGCTCGAGCAGGACCGAGGCCGCAACGGCGCCGCCGTTGCCGGGATGACGCCGGGAGGTCTCGTAGATCCGGACGGCATCGCCTCCGACCGCCGTCGGCAGCACCTGCCCGCCCGTGTATGCCACGAAGTAGGCGCGGACCAGCCAGTTGAGCCGCTCGTGGATCCCCTTCGCCGCCAGCAGCCACTGCCAGCGCCACGCCATCGGCCAGACGGAAAACACGACGATCGCGACCGAGGCAGCGAAATAGGCGAAGTTCGCGTTCACCAGCACGTGCAGCGTCTGGCTGACGTCGATCTTCCAGAAGATGTAGGCGGCGCAGAGACCCGTCACGACGAGCGTCCCGGCGAGCCGGCTCAGGCGCCGTTTCACGGGCTCAGCGTAACGACGGCGCCTGCGTGCGCACTCGGAGTGGCCTACGCGGGCAGCGGGCGTGCGGCAGCGCGCGCGACCGGCGCCGGGAGGCGCGCGTCCAGCGACTCGATCACAGCCGCCGGATGAAACCGCTCGCTCGCGCGGGCGAAGGCGGCGGCGCGAAGCTCCCAGAGCCGCTCGCGATCATCGGCGAGCCCGCGCAGCACGGCAGCGAGCGCGTTCGCATCGCCGGCAGGCACGAAGGCGGCCGCGTCCGCGAGCTCGAGCCGCTGCGGCGCAGTATCGGAGGTGACGATCGCGGTGCCGGCAGCGGCGCCCTGGAACACCTTGTTCGGGACGACGCGCAGGGCCTTCGGGCCGGTCCCGAAGATTCCGAGGCAGACGTCGTGGCAGGCGACGAGGTACGGCAACAGCTCGGGCTCCACCCAGTCGATCCATTCGACGTTGGCGGCTTTGGACCCGACGGCGAGACGCGTGGCCTCGTAGTGCTGGCCGCGGCCAACGATCGTGAAGGCGAACCGCTCGTCGCCCGCAACGAGGCGCATGGCCTCGCCGATCACCGGCGCGCCCTGCAGCGGCGTGAAGCTGCCGAAGAAGACGACGCGGACGCGCTCGCTTGCGATCTGAACGGGCGGGTAGAACCACTCGCTCGGCGCCCCCACGGGAACGACCACCGAGCGTTCCTGGGCTCCGATCGAGAGTCGCTCCCGATGCTCGGCGGTGTCGACACACGGGTACTGCGCAGCGTTGACGGCGGCGCGGTCCAGCCACCCGAGCAGCCGGACGAGCCAGCGCGAGGAGACGCCCCGGTCGAGCGCGGTGTCGTGGGCGGACACGAGATGGTCGAGCGCAATGGGTGTGCGCGGCCAAAGCAGGCGCGCGAGGTGGACGTCGAAGTGCCCCATGTAGCCGACGACGACGAGGTCGACGCCGCGGCAGCCCCGCGATCGCGCGATCAGGCGAAGCCAGGTCGCTGCGAGCTTGACCGCGAGCACCGGCACGAGCCACGGCCGGCGCAACATCTTGACGCGCGCGGCCGTGTCCAGGCGCAGCGGGACGTTGCACTCGAGCACCTCGTCGCCGAGTGTGACGAAGCCTTCCTGCAGGACCCGGACGCGCGGATAGCGCCGAGCGTCGTAGGTGCCGAAGAAGAGCACGCGCCTACCTGTCCGCCTCGTACGAGGGGGAGGAACCGCGACCGCGGGCGCATGGCTGACCACCATGCATCAGGAATCGTCCGATCGGGCGGTCGACTTGAGTCCGACCCCGGCGTCAGATCACCCGCAAAACGGGCCCGAATGGGGTTTAGCGGCCTGGAATCAGGCGGCGCGAGGCCTGCGCACAAGCTCCTCGAGCGCGATCGGCTCGCCAAGAGCGCCCTTCAGGGCGAGTGCGTTCAGGTCGAGGCCGGTCGCGGCGCGCACAAGCTCGACCTCGGCCGGACTCCCAAGCCGGGCCGCGAGCTCGATCACGCGAGGCCCGCGGACCGTGATTCGAATCCGCGTCGATGTCGGTCCCTCTCGAATACCAAGCGCGGCTCCGGCCAGCTCCGCCAGCCCGGCGACCCCAGCTGGGCCGGACAAGGCGTGGAACACGCCGCCGAGGCTGAACCCCTGGACCGTCACCTCCGGACCGTCCCCGAGCCAGGCGTCGGAGGGCAACCCGCACTCCTCGAAGCACTCCCGCTGCTTCAGCCAGGAAGAGGCGAGCGCGGCGGTCCTCGGGTCGAGCGGATGGGGGAGCCCAAGCCGATGCGCGATCCGCGCCGCGATCCCGACCGACCAGTCGTTGGCCGGCGAGATCACGCCGTCGATGCGCTCGGCTTCGGCCAGCCGGTGCAGCGCCGGCTCGTCCTCGAAGGAGATCAACGCGCGGCGGTCAGCGTGGCGGAAGCCGGGCGCCGCGGCGTCACGGTCGACCGCAACCACCACCAGCCCTCGGCGCCGGGCGGCAGTCAGCAACCCCAGTTGCTGACGCCCGGCGCCGAGGACGAGCAGGCGGAGGTTCGCATCCACTGGCCGCATTGTCACGACCGCACGGGACGGTGGTCCCTGATCACGACCGTGCGGCTCCGAGCGCCGGCTCGGGCGCCGGCTCGCGACGCCGGCCGGGAATCGCGAGGGCCGCCAGTGCGCCGACGCCGACGATCGCGGCACCGACCCAGACCGCCGGGCGCAGTCCGTCGACGAAGAGCTGAGGGCCTCCGTAGCCACCGTACTGGGCGAAGATCGAGGCCAGGACAGCGACGCCAAAGACGCCGCCGAGCTCCCGGATCGCGTTGTTGGCGCCCGAGGCCTGACCCTCCTCTTCGGGGTGAACCGAACTGAGGACGACGTTCGCGACCGGCGCGAAGAAGAGCGCCATCCCGATCCCGGAGATGAAGAACGGAGCGACCACGTCGGAATAGGGCACGGTCGGCGTCGAAACCGTCGCGATCCAAGCCAGCCCGGTCGCCTGCAGCGCCATTCCGGCGGCCATCAGCCGCTGTCCGCCGATCCGGTCCGACCACGCGCCGGCGATCGGCGCGATGAAGATCGGCATCGCGGTCCACGGCAGGATCCGCAGGCCGGCCTGCAGCGGCGAGTAGCCCTGGACGGTCTGGAAGAACTGGATCAGCAGGAATACCGAGCCGAACAGACCGAAGTACATGAACAACGAGGAGACGTTCGCCAGCGCGAACGTCCGGTTACGGAAGAAGCGCATCGGCAGCATCGGCGCCCGAGCTCGCAACTCCCAGAGCACGAACAGCGCCAACACAACCGCTCCGGCGACGAGCGCGCCGACGATCTCTGGAGACGCCCAGCCGACGGTGTTGCCGCGCACGAGGCCCCAGACGATCCCGAACAACCCGGCGCTCGCGAGAGCGAGCCCGGCCAGGTCGAGTCGGTCCGACGGGCCGTGCGACTCGCGCAGGCGGAAGAACGCAAGCGGCGCCAGGATGAGCCCAATCGGGACGTTGACCCAGAAGATCCACTGCCAGGAAAGCCCTTCCACGATCGCGCCGCCGACCAGCGGCCCGACCGCGATCGCGAGGCCGCCGATGCCGCCCCAGGCGCCGAGAGCGAGACCGCGTTTCTCGCGCGGAACCGCCGCCGAGAGCAGCGTCAGCGTTAGCGGCGTCACGATCGCGCCGCCCACGCCCTGGAAGGCCCGGGCGAAATCGAGCGCGGTCGCCGTCGTCGAGAGCGCCGCGACGGCGGAGCCGACCGTGAAGATGCCGATCCCGATCGAGAACATCAACCGGCGCCCGTAGCGGTCGCCGAGCGCCGCCCCCGTCAGCAGGAGCACTGCGAAGGTGAGGGTGTAGGCGTTCACCGTCCACTCGAGCTGGCTCAGCGACGCGTGCAGGTCGACACGAATCACCGGCAGGGCGCTCGTCACGACCAGGTTGTCGAGGGTGACCATGAACAGTGCGACCGACGTGATCGCGAACGTCCAGAGCGTGTTGCGTCGGCTAGTCATCACTCCTCCTTGTTCTTGACTAGTCACTTACTTGCCATTCAAAAAAAGAGCTCACTTGCTCCTGAGCCCCCCGACGAGCCGCGCGGCCCACGGCTCTTCGAGGTTCTGGAGACCCATCGAGGCGATCACGTTCAGCAACATGCCGGCCGCGAAGAAACGGGCCACGTCCTCCGGCGGTAGGCCCGAGACGCGTTCCGCGTAGGCGACCAGGTCGCCGTACCCGTTGCGGACGACCTCACAGATCTCGGCGTCCTCGCAAGCCGCATACGCCTGCATCTGAGAGCGAAGGTACACGGGGTCCGCCATCAGCTCGTTGACGTAGGCGTCTCCCATCGCATCGAGAGCCTCGCCGCCTCGTTTTCCTTCCGCCGCCCGCTGGAAGCGCTCGAGCGTCTCGCGGAAGCAGCGACTGATTGCGGCCTTGAAGAGGTCCTTCTTCGTGCCGAACAGGCGGAAGACGTAGGGCTGCGAGATGCCCGCCTTGGCCGCGATCGCTTCCGTCGAGGCGCCGTCGAGGCCGTGGGCGGCGAACTCCTCGAGCGCCGCCGCGAGCACCGCTTCACGACGTTCCTCGGCGGACTTGCGTTGACTGGTAACTGCCATGGCTTGTAAGTTACTACTTACTTACTAGTTTTGTCAAGGCCTCGGCGACCCGATCGAGGTCACTTTCGGTCAGGCGCGTGTGGAAGGGGAGCGCGATCGCGCGGTCGAAGACGCGCGCGGCGCCGGGAAACTCGCCCTGGTCCCTGTAAGCGGCGAGCCGGTGCAGCGCATAGGTCCCGACCTGGGCCTCGATCCCCTGCTCTCGCAGGGCCGCGATCTTGTCGGCGGCGCCGTCGACCTGGATCACGTAGGCCTGCCAGCCGTGGACGTCGCCGTCGTCGGCCGTCGGGGTCTCGACGACGTCATGCAGGCGCTCCGTGTAGCCGGCGGCGATCCGCGTGCGGGTGGCGAGGAGCTCACCAAGGCGCGCGAGCTGTGGAATCCCGACCGCGCAAAGGATGTCCGAGAGGCGGTAATTCAGGCCCGCGTGCGCGATCTCGAAGCCTCCTCTCGGCTCGATCCCGTGGTGGCGCATTCGGCGGACCGCGTCGGCAAGCTCGGCATCGTCGGTCGTGACAGCGCCGCCTTCGCCGGTCGTGATGATCTTGCGCGGGTGGAAGGAGAGGCAGGCGAGCGCGCCCAGGCTTCCGCATGGTCGGCCGCGCCGCTTCGCGCCCAGCGCGCCGGCGGCGTCTTCGAGCACCGGCACGTCGTTCGGAAGCTGCTCGATGCGGCCCGGCCGGCCGAAGAGGTCGACGGCGACGATCGCCTTCGTCTTCGGGCCGGGCTCGATCTTCCCCGGATCGAGGTTCATCGTCTCCGGATCGACGTCGACGAGCACCGGCCTCGCGCCGACGAAGGCGACCACGTTCGCGGTGGCGGGGAAGGTGTACGCCGGGACAAGCACCTCGTCGCCGGGTCCGATCCCGAGCGCCAGCACGGCCAGGTGCAGCGCAGCCGTTCCCGAGGAGACGACGACTGCGTGCTCGGTCCCGCACGCCGCGGCGAGCCCACGCTCGAACTCGTCGACCTTCGGCCCCATCGTCAGCTGGCCGCTCTCGAGCACCTCGGCCACGGCCCCGGCCTCGGCCGGGCCGACGTCGGGCCAGGCCAGGCGGATCAGCTCAGTACCGGCGTCTGTTCCCTGTACCACGCGATCGTCCGCGCGAGGCCCTCGTCGAGGTCGACCTTCGCCTCGAACCCGAGCACCTCCCGCGCCTTCTCGACGTTCGGGATCCGCAGTTCGACGTCGGCGTAGTGGAGCGGCCGGAAGACGATCTCGCCGGGCGCGCTGGTCAGCCGCTTCACCCGCTGCGCGAGGTCGAGGATCGTCACGGCCGAGCGCGCGTTGCCGATGTTGAAGGTCTGCCCGACGGCCTCGTCTCGCTCGAGGCCCAACAGCAGCGCATCGACCATGTCGTCGACATAGCACCAGGCGCGGATCTGCGAGCCGTCGCCGTGAATCGTGAGGTCACGGCCGGCAAGCGAAGCCTCGATGAAAGCTCGGATCGCGCCGCCGCCGATCTGTCCCGGCCCGAAGACGTTGAACGGCCGCACCGTGACCACGGGGACGCCGTGCTCCTCGCGGTAGGCGTGGGCCATGTGCTCGCCCGCGAGCTTCGAGACCGCGTAGGTCCAGCGGGTCTCCCCGACCGACCCGATCGTCGAGACGTGGCCCTCCGCGACGTTGTAGGCGTGCGTGCCGAAGATCTCGCTGGTCGAGATCTCGACCAGCCGCTCGACCGTGTCGTGAGTGGCGAGCGCCGCCTCGAGCACGTTGTAGGTGCCGATCACGTTGACGCGCATCGTGCGCACCGGGCTCTCGCGAACCGTGTCGACACCGGCGATTGCGGCCAGGTGGACGATGTGGGTCGCCCCCGCGGCTGCCTCGCGCAAGGCGTCCGCGTCGAGCACGTCGGCCTGGACGAAGGTCAGGTTAGGGTGCTCGGCGAGCTCACTACCCGACATCGCGTCGCGGTGAAGGTTGTCCAGGGCGACGACCTCGTTGTCCTCGACGAGGCGTCGGGCCAGCGTCGAGCCGATGAAGCCCGCCCCGCCGGTCAAGAGGATGCGCTTCCCGGTCAGCGCCACGGCGGCGAGTCTACTGATGGGTGCAGGCGAAACCGCCTGGGCTTGCGCAGTTAGCATCGGCCGCGCTTGGACGGAACGGTTCTCTTCGTCGGCGCGGGCCGGCACCAGCGGCGCGCGATCCGGCGGGCGCGTGAGCTCGGGCTGCGCGTGGTCGCTGTAGATCGAAACACGGACGCACTCGGGCTAAGGGAAGCTGACGAAGCCGAGGTCGTCGACTTCATGGACATCGCGGCTGTCACGGAGGTCGGGCGCCGTCAGCTGGTCGACGGGGTGCTGACCGTCTCCGCCGACCGTGCGGTGCCGGTGGTCGCAGCAGTCGCCGAGGCGCTCGGGTTGCCCGGGATCGGAACCGAGACTGCCCACCTGATGACGCACAAGATCGCAATGCGGACGCGGCTCGCCGAGGCAGGTGTGCCGCAGCCTCGGTACGCGGCCGCGCGCTCCTTGCACGAAGGCTATGCGGCCGTCGAGACGGTTGGCTTCCCCGCCGTGCTCAAGCCCGCCGACTCGGGCGGCCAGCGCGGCGTCTTCAGGCTCGACTCGATCGACGATCTCGAAGCGCACCTACACACGGCGCTCGCGGAGTCGCCAACCGAGGAGGCGATCATCGAGAGCTACCACGAAGGGATCGAGCTGAACGGCCTCGCGATCGCGCGTCGCGGCCACGTCACGCCCCTGACGCTCTCCGATCGCCTGCGGCCGCCCGGGATCGGCTTCGGCGTCGGCTGGATCCACATCTATCCGTCCCGCCTCTTCGCCGATCCGCTGGTCGAGGCGGAGCAGGCGGCTGTGTCCGCCGTGCACGCGCTCGGACTTCGGGAAGGGATCGCTTTCCCCCAACTGATCGTCGGCGAGGACGACCACGCCTATCTCGTCGAGTGCGCGGCGCGGATCCCCGGCGGTCAGATGGCCGATCTCGCCTGGCACGCGGTCGGAGTCGACCTGGTGGAGATAGCCCTACGGCAGGCGCTCGGCCTCGAGGTGCCTGACGAGCTCGTGAGGCCCCGCTTCCGGAAGCCGCTGGCAATCAGGTTCCTGACGGCGCAACCCGGGCCGTTGCCGACCGGCAAGGTCACGAGCGTCGGCCCGCTCGACAAGGTGCTGGCCTTCCCAGGCGTGGTTCAGGCGGATGTGTTCCTGGAGAAGGGCGAAACGATCAGGCCCGTCCGCCTGGACGGTGATCGCCGCGGCTACGTGATTGCCGTCGGCGACACGAACATCGAGGCGTTGGAGCGGGCCGAGGCAGCGGCGACCCTCCTGGACGTGGAGGTCGAGTGACCACCGCGTCCAACCCCACGTCGTCGGCTCGGCCGACCTCGCCGGACCGACCCACCTTGCCGGCCGGGCCCACCCCACCGGACCGGCCCGCCCGGGCCGCGCCCCGCCCAGTCCGCCCCACCCTGGGTGGGGAGGAGAGCTCCACCCGCCACCCGCGGCGAGCGCACCGCGGAAACGCGAACGCGCATGCGCCGGGGCCGTGGCGAAGGTGTGACTTTTGAGCTGCGCCTTCGATCTCGCGCACTACGCCGACCTGCTCGCGGCCGCAAAGGCCGGCGGCTACCGGTTCGGCTTCTTCGATCGCGAGCCTGAAGCCGGCGAGCTGCTGCTCCGCCACGACGTCGACCTCTCGCTCGACGCGGCGCTCGAGCTCGCCCAGCTCGAGGCCGAGGCCGGCGCGCATGCGACCTACTTCCTGATGACGCAAAGCATCTTCTACAACCTCGCCTCGCCCGAGGGCGAGCGGACGCTCGCCGGGCTACGCGAGCTCGGGCATCGCGTCGGCCTGCATGCGGTCTACCCCCATCTCGACCTTGACGACCGCTTCGACCCGGTTGTCGCCTGGCACAACCCGGATCCCGACTTCATGGGCGAACCACTGGACGGCGCGGTCAACGTCATGCAGTCCGGCTACTTCGATCCCGACCACTACCGCTCCGACTCGAACCAGCGCTGGCGCAGCGGCTGCCCGCACGACGAGCTCGCAGCAGGCGGCTTCGAATGGCTGCAACTGCTGACCCACCCCGAGATCTGGGCCTACTCGGGCCAGACGATGCGGGAGACGATGCTCACGATGCTCGACGCTGAGCGCGAGCGTGATCTCGAGCGCCTCGCCGAAGACCGGATCGATATGGAGCCCCTTTCATGATGGGGCCTCGTCGCCGGGGTGCGATGGTCGGTTCCTGGCAAGGACGCAGGAAGCGTTCGTATCGGGTAGATACGGGCGCGCCTGAGGACGCCGCCAGGGGCCGTCCAGCGCGGCCCGGCGGCACAGAGCTTCATTGTGAAAGGGGCTCGTAAGTTGAAGGCGATCACCGTCCTGCTCACGGCATCTGGCGTGCCGGGATCAACAGCGCTGATCCGGGCGCTGCGCGAGAACGGCGAGCGCGAGCTACGCCTGGTCGGTACCGACATGTCCGAGCTGGCGATCGGCCGCCACTACTGTGACGCCTTCCACGTGGTGCCCGGCGGCGGCGACCCGGGCTTCGTCGGCGCCCTCGCGGAGATCTGCCAGCGCGAGCGTGTTGACGCGGTGCTCCCGCAGTCCTCGTACGAACTGCAGGCGCTGGCCGAGGGCAAGGCGCGCTTCGGCGACACTGCGGTGCTCGTCGCCGGCCCCGAGGCCGTTCGGCGCTCGAACGACAAGGCCGAGACCTATGCGTTGCTGGACGCGATCAGCGTCCGTGGCCCGGCATGGCGTCGGGTGACAGGGACCGACGAGATCGCCGTCGCCGCACGCGAGCTCGGCTATCCGGACGAAGACGTCGCCTTCAAGCCGCTCGTCTCCTCGGGCTCCCGCGGCTTTCGCATCGTCTCGGCCGGCGCCGATCGCCGCCGCCAGCTGCTGGAGAACCGGCCCGGCGTCGCGGAGGCGCTGCGGCTGGAGGAGCTCGTCGAGCTGCTGGGCGACGACCAAACCGAGTCACTTGTGATGGAGCTCGTACGTGGCCCGGAACGCACGATCGACGGCATAAGTTCCCGCGGGCGGATCCTGCTCGGGCATCCGAAGACGCGCGAGGAGATGCGTGCCGGGCTCGCGATGTACTTCGAGACCCTGGATGACCCCAGGCTGATGGACGTCGCGGCCAGGATCGCGGTAGAGCTCGAGCTCGACCACTTCTTCAACATCCAGCTCGTCGGCGACGCCGTGATCGAGATCAACCCGCGGATCTCGACCGTCGTCTACCAGGATGACCTGAACCTCCCCTACCTCGGGATCAAGCACGCGCTCGGCGAGCTCAGCGACGACAAGCTTGCCGCCTATGCCGCCCGCGTCCGGCCGACCCGCAAGGCGCTGCGCTACTTCGACCAGGTCGAATGGGACGCGTGATGGATGAAGAGGAGGGGGCTCGCGGGGGAACCACGGGTTCCCTCAGGTCTCTGAAAGTCGTTCACTGCCCGGTGAACTTCGCGGGGATCGGCTGGACGAACGTGCAGGCGCTGCGGCGAAAGGGCGTCGACGCGCAGCTCGTCGTCTTCAACACGCAGCCCGCCCACCCGGAGGCCGACGTCGACCTTCAACTGCCCCAGGGCCCCGAGTGGCGCCGACAGGCGCTCCAGTTCGGCGCGCTTGCGAGGCTCCTGCCCGGCACCGACGTCTTCCACTTCTACTTCGGAGTGACGCTCGTGCCGAAGCGGCTCCAGTTCCCGATCCTGAAGGCCGCCCGCAAGAAGTCGATCTTCCACTTCGTCGGCTCCGACATCCGCGGCAAGTCTCCGGACGAGCTCGCCTACGGTCGCCTTGCCGACGCGCAGATCGTCGGCTCCTACGACGCGGCCCGTTGGATCCCGGAGGCAGACGTGGTGCCGCCCGGGATCGACCTCCGCTCGGTCGAGCCGGTGCCGCCGCGTGCGGCCGGCCCGCTGCGGGTCGCGCATGCCGCCCTCTCGCGCCGGCGCAAGGGCACCGAGCTGATCGTCGCGGCCTGCGAGGAGCTCGGGGTCGAGCTCGATGTGATCGAGAACGTGCGTCACGACGAGGTCGGCCGGCGGCTCGCCCAGGCCGACGTCGTGGTCGACCAGCTCAACTCGGGCTGGTACGGCCTCTTCGCGATCGAGGCGATGGCCTACGGCAAGCCGGTCGTCGGCTACATCCACGACGAGGCGGCCGAACGCACCGCGGCGGCCTTCGGCGTCGACGTTCCGATCGTCCGAACGACCAAGGACAGGCTGCCGGC
>DATFXA010000084.1:0-2666 GCA_035258645.1 Gaiellaceae bacterium | reverse complement strand
CGTCTCGCCCTCCAGGTCGCCGAGGAGGTACTGACGTCGTTCCCCGATGGCGTCTGGGTCGCAGATCTCGCCAGTGTCGAGAAGGGCGGCCTCGTCGCAGCTGCCGTCGCAGCGGCTGCGGGGATGCGGGAAGGCGGGTCGGGAACGTACGCGGCCCCTGACCGCCGAGAGACGCGTTCCGCCCAGGAACGACTCATCGACCATCTCGAGGACCAAACCGCACTGATCGTCCTCGACAACTGCGAGCACGTCGTCAGCGCCAGCGCCAAGCTCGCCGACACATTGGTTCGCGACTGCGCATCGGTCCACGTTCTTGCGACCTCCCGAGAACCGCTCGGCGTCGGCGGGGAAGCGACCTATCGGCTCCTCCCGCTCGGGTTGCCGCCCGTCGGAGCGTCCGGGAACGAGTTGCGTCAAGCCTCTTCGGTGCAGCTGTTCATCGATCGAGCGACCCTCCGCCAACCCGACGTGGCTCTCGACGACGACGCGGTCGACGTCATCGGCTCGATCTGCCGGCAGCTGGACGGTCTCCCTCTTGCGATCGAGCTCGCCGCCGCCCAGGTCAAGACCCTGGCTTTGCCTCAGATCGCCACCACGCTCGAGCGCCTCGACCGGCTCGTCGACCCCAGTCGGCCCGGGCAGCCACGTCAAAGCACCCTTCGATCGATGATCGGCTGGAGCCACAAGCTCCTCACCGGCAGGGAACGGACCCTGCTGCGGCGTCTGTCGGTCTTCGCCGGCGACTTCGGCCTCGATGCCGTGCAGCAGATCTGCGCCTGCGGCGACCTCGCGGACGCCGATGTGCTCGCCCTGCTCACGGCGCTGGTGGACAAGTCGCTGGTCGAGACGGACGCCGACCCGGATGTTCGGCGGTACCGACTCCTGCGCGCCACGCGTCAATACGCAGAGGACCGACTGGCAAAGGCGGGTGAGTCGGAGGAACTCCGTGCCCGCCACCGCGCCTGGTATCTCTCCCTTGCCGAACGGGCCGAAGGCGGGCTGATGGGAGCCGACCAGAAGCGCTGGCTCGACGAACTGGCCGCCGACCACGAGAACCTTCGGGCCGCGTTCGCGTCAGGGGGCGAGGCCTCCGATCACGACGATCTCCGCCTCTCCGCTGCCATCGGCCACTTCTGGCTCGTGCGCGGCCGTCTGTCGGAGGGCGGCACCTGGCTCGACGAAGCGCTCGAACGAGGAGCGTCGGCGCCCGACGACCTACGCGCCAAGGCCCTCTGCGCGCGGGGGAAGCTGGCGTGCTTCGCCGGCGACCTCGATCGAGCTACCGAGGTCGCTCAGGAAGCGCTGGCCGTCTCACGCCGCGTCGAGAGCGAGAGATGGGAAGCGCGGGCGAAATCAGTGCTGGCCCTCGTCGCCGCTGGTCGAGGTCGCCTCGACGAAGCCGAGCAACTCGCGTCCGACACGGTCGCATCCGGACGCGCGTTGTCGGACCCGTGGTTCACGGCGTACGCCCTGAACCACCTCGGCAACGTCCTGGCCCTTCGGGGTGAAACGAAAGAGGCAAAGCGAAGCTACGAGCAAGCGTTGTCGATCCGACGAGAGCTCGACGACGCCTGGGGCATGACGTGGACGTTGTTCCGATTGGGTGTCCTCGGCGGGTGGCAAGACCACACCGCCGAAGCGATCAGCCTGCTCGAAGAAGCACTCGAACGATCACGAACCCTGGGATTCAGTCAGGGCACGCTGCTCGCCGAGCTTGGACTGGCAGAGGTGCTGCACCTCACCAACGATCAGGCCTCGGCGCGTGGCCACTTCGCCACCGCGCTCGACATGGCCCGCGGCCTCGAGGAGACGACGGGCGTGTGTTTGGCTTTGGCCGGCCTGGCGAACGTCGCCCTCGCGAGCGACGACGCGGCGTCGGCGTCCCGATGGCTCAGCCAGAACGAGACGATCCAGGCCAACCGCACTCCGGCCAGCCTGGCTGCTCTGCTCCGCAGCCGCGCGATTCTCGCCGCCGCCCACGGCGATGTGGACTCGGCGGAAGCCTGGCATCGCGAAGCGCTCCAAGTGAGAGCCCAGTTGGGAGACCGGCGGGCTGTCGTCGAGGAGCTCGAGGAGCTCGCGCTCGCCGCACGCCGCCGAGGTGATCCGCCACGGGGAGCCGAGCTGCTCGCCGTGGCGGCGGCGGCGCGCGAGCACATGGCACTTCCGATCCCGAGGCTGTACCGGCAGGCACTGGGGGAGGCGGTGACAGCGAGCGCCGAGAGCACCGACCCCGCCATGCGGGCTGCCTGGGAAGCGGGGAGACGCTTGCCGCTCGAGCAAGTGGTGCACATCGTGGAGAGCGCCGAGCCGTTCCCAGTCGATGCTCCGCCCGACAATGCACCGGATGACGAACCGGAACCCGTGAAGGGAGGGTCCGGCCGTTCGGACGCCACCGATGTATGGATCGATGACCTTCGCGACGCGCTCATCGCGGGCTTCGGCGAGGAGCGTGCGTCCGAGCTCCTCCCGCGTTACGAGAACGTGTTCCCGCCGACGTACCGGGCGGACCGTGCCGCGAGCGTCGCAGCGGCTGACATCAGGCGGATCGAGGATCGCGACCAGGATCTCGTCGTCCACCTCCACCATCCGTTCGAGTCACCCGAGGGGTTCCTGGAACTCGAGCTGATCCATGTCGGTGAGCCCATCGCCGTGCACGACCTGCT
>DATFXA010000083.1:0-2266 GCA_035258645.1 Gaiellaceae bacterium | reverse complement strand
ACGGCGACAGGCTGGTGATCGGCCGACCCGGAGAAACGAACGCCGCGAAGGAGCTGCGCGAGATCGAGCTTCACCTCCAGGTTTGGCAGACGATGCACCCGGACGTCCAGGTCGAGATCAGGAGCCAAGGCTCGTAAGCGGAGGGGACGGACGCCGGTGCGCGCCCGCCCCCAGCACCGCCAGAGCCTAGGGGCCCCAGTCCATCGCGCCCAGCGCGGCGAGCGCGAGCGCGGTCAGGATCGGCAACCAAAGCAGAAGACGATTCCGCATCCCAAGCACCTCCTTTCAGCGAATGGCGGGCCTCCGGACCGACGGCGAGCCCTGGTCACCGGCCCTAAGAGCAGGTTCCAACGCCGTTGTCAAATGGACGAGAACCATTGACCCCCTCCGGCCTGATCGCCAAGATGGCGGTGGATGAGGGTTGAGGGCGAACCCGGGGTCGAGACGATCGGCCAGCGCTTGCGGCGCCTGCGACACGAACGCGGGCTGTCTCAGCGCGACCTTGCCTCGCCTGGCGTCTCCTACGCGTACATCAGTCGGATCGAGGCCGGAGCGCGGCGTCCGTCAGTGAAAGCGCTACGTCAGCTTGCGCCGAAGCTCGGGGTCTCGGTCGAGTACCTCGAGACCGGACGGGACCTCAGCGACCGCGACCAGCGCGAGCTGCGGCTCGCGGAGGCGGAGCTGGTGCTTCGGCTGGAGCAGGACTCCTCCGGCGCTGAAACCGAGCTCACGGCCCTGCTCGCGGAAGCCGAGGCGGCCGGAGATGCCGAGATCGCAGCGCGGTCCCGCGCCGCCATCGGGGAGCTGGCCGATCGCCGTGGCGACTTCATGACGGCGATCGCAGAGCTGGAACAGGCACGCGCAGGCGGCGCTCTCTCACCACTCACGCACGCCGACCTGTTCGCGACGCTGGCCCGCGCCTATGCGGCATCGGGCCAGCCGCGGCGGGCGGTCGAGGTTCTCGAGGAGTGCCTTTCCGAGGTGCGCGCCCAGGCCCCGGAAGACGTGACGGCAGAGGTGCGGTTCGCCACCTATCTGAGCTACGCACTCTCCGACCTCGGTGAGCTGGATCGTGCCCGGGTGGTCGTTCGCGACGCGCTCGGCCGTGCGCGGAAAGAGCCAGATCCGTACTCGCGCGTCCGCCTCTACTGGTCACTGGCACGACTGGCGCTGATGGAGGGCAAGCCGCGCTCCGCACTGCGGCAGATTCAGCGCGCGATCGGGCTCTTGGAGGCGACGGAGGACACACGCCAGCTCGCGCGAGCGCACCTATCGGCGGGCGAAATCCTGTCCGACGACGACCATTCGGAAGAGGCTCAAGGCCACTTCGAGCTGGCGGAGAAGTTGCTCGGCGACCATGCGGATGCGGCCGATCTGGCCTGGCTCTACTCCGAGCAGGCGAGGGCGTCGCTCCAGACCGGGGACGACGAGGAGGCCGAACGCCTCGCGCGCCAGGCGCTGTCGTTGCTCGTCGGCGGCGATCCGCTCAAGCGGGCGCGCGCCTATGCGACGCTCGCGGAAGCGCGACCCGACGAGATCGACGCCTCACAGGCCGACTTCGCGCAGGCACTGGCGGTGCTCGAGGAGGAGCGGCGCTGGCCCGCCGTAGCCTCCGTGCTGCGCGCTTGGAGTCGGGCCCTTCGGCGGGCCGGCCGCGAGCAGGCCGCACTCGACGTGCTCGACCGGGCCGCCGCCTACGGCGTGCGCGGTTCCGGCCAGCCGGCCGGCGAGCGGCTCTGAGCCGCCGGGCCGCTCGTCGAGCGAAGGCGACCTCAAAGCCGCGGGTAGGTGGCGATCGAGTTGAGTGCGAGGCCGAGGAGTACGAGCGCGACAACGAATAGCCCCACCCGCACTTTGAGGAGCCCGAACCTCTGGCTGACCGCGATCAGGAAGAGGATGGTGGCCAGCAGGACGGTCGTTCGAACGTACTTGTCGCCTGTCTCACGCGCGTTCACCGCCCGTTCGAACGTCGACGACGCGATCTCGTCCTGGGCGGTGCTCTGGACGAGGAGGGAGTTGTGGTACTGCGGCATGAGAATCGGCCCCGGCGGCGCGTTCGGGTTGTTGAAGGGGTCGGTAGCCAGCCAGGCGCGAAAGGCAGGGCGGTACTCGGGGCGAAATCGCTTCTCGTAGTCCGCGGCGAGCTTCTGGTTGCCGGTGAGCGTCGGCGACAACCAGAAGTCGAACGTCAGCGCATCGTAGAGCTGTTGCTGGCCTCCGCGGGTCTCGTTCTGGGTCGCCTGGAACCGGATCCGGGACGACGTGC
>DATFXA010000082.1:0-2400 GCA_035258645.1 Gaiellaceae bacterium | reverse complement strand
GACGCTCCCTCGTCGCGGTCGGGATCACCGGCGGGCTGCTGCCGTGCCCGTCGGCGCTCGTAGTCCTGCTCGCGGCGATCTCGCTGCACCGCGTGGCCTTCGGGATGGTTCTGATCGTCGCGTTCAGCGCCGGGCTCGCGCTCAGCATCACCGGGATCGGCCTGATCGCGGTCTTCGCGAAGCAGGTCTTCAAGCGGGCGAGCTTCGAGGGACGGCTCGTCCGCCTGCTCCCCGCGGTCAGTGCACTCGTCATCGTCGTCGCCGGGGTCGCGATGACCGCACGCGCGCTGCCGAAGGTGGGCTGATCATGTTCGGACTCGACACGTGGATCGCACATTTCTCGGACGGGGCAACCCTCGCCCTGGTGGCCGTGGTCGCCGTCGTGCTCGGGCTCCGACACGCAAGTGATCCAGATCACTTGGCCGCGGTCACGACGCTGGTCGCCACCGGCCGCGACCGCGCAGCGCGAACGGCCGCTCGCCTCGGCCTCTCGTGGGGCCTCGGACACGCGACGAGCCTGTTCGCCTTCGGGCTGCCGATCGTGCTCTTCAAGGCGTACCTGCCCGAACCGGTCCAGGAAGGCGCAGAGACGAGCGTCGGCGTGATGATAGCCCTGCTTGCGCTCTGGTTGCTCGTCCGCTGGCGCCGTGGGCTCTTCCACCTGCACCACGACCATGGCGGCACCCACGCACATGGCGCCCGCAGACGCTTTCCTACCCGCTCGCCGCTGCAGGCGTTCGGAATCGGCCTCGTCCACGGGATGGGCGGCAGCGCCGGCGTCGGCGTGCTCCTGCTTGCCTCGATCCACGACCGCGGCATCGCGATCGCCGCACTCGGCGTCTTTGCCTTGTGCACCGCGCTCTCGATGGCCGCGCTGTCGACGGGCTGGGGGATGATGCTCGCGAGCTCGCCGGGCCGCAGCTCGCTCTCCCGGTTCGCACCCGTTCTCGGCTGCGCGAGCCTGGCGTTCGGCGTCTGGTACGCACTCGCCGCGCTCAGCCTTGCGCCGTACTACTTCTGACGGGGCTGTGGTATCCCTCACGCGACGACGGATGGATAACGGTTCGCCACACGAGCTCTCAGCTGCGTATGCGCTCGACGCACTGGACGGACGCGAGCTCGAGGCCTACGAGACCCACCTCGCCGGCTGCGAGCAGTGCCGCGACGACGTCGCGTCGTTCCGCGCTACCGCAAGCGCGCTGGCCTACGACGTCGACCTGCCACCGGTGCCCGAGACGCTCGAGCGCCGGATCATCTCGTCCGCCCGTGCGGAACGGCCGAATGTCGTTCCGCTTCGCCAGCGTCTGGCGATCCCTACGGCCGCCGTCGGCGCGGTGGCCGCGGTCGCGGCGATCGCGATCGGGATCTGGGCGATCCACCTCTCGAACTCGGTCGACCATCAGAAGTCGATCCGCAAGGACCAGAAGGCCCTGATCGACGTCCTCTCGGACTGCACGAAGACACCCACGGAGGGCAGTAGCGGCGCAGTCTGCGTGGCGCCGACCGAGAAGGCGGTTCTGATCGCAGACAGCTTGCCGGCCGCTTCGCCGGGCAAGACCTACGAGGCCTGGGTGATCGCCGGGAAGCGCAATGTCCAGCCGGCGGGGCTCTTCCGCGGCGGCGCCGGCCGCAAGTACGTGCTCCTGACCAAGCCGGTCCGGCCAGGGACAACAGTGGCCGTCACGCTCGAGAAGGGCGGCGGCGTCCCGGCTCCGACGACAGCGATCTTGCTGCACGCGGAGGTGAAGCCGAGCTAGGGCGAGCCATGAGCGACCGGGGAGAGGGAGGCGTGGTCTCGCTGCGAGGGCGGCGGAGCGAACGGTCGCAGACGACCGCCCGCGAGCTTGCACACCTCTCGGACGAGGCGGTCGTGGCCCTGGTCGCCCGCTCCGACGAGCAGGCTCTGGCGGAGCTGTACCACCGCTTCGGCCGACTCGCCTACGGGCTCGCGTTCCGCATCCTCCGCGACGACGCGCTGGCCCAGGACGCTGTCCAGGAGGCGTTCCTCGGCGTCTGGCGCGCGGCGGGCCGCTTCACGGCTGAGCGGGCGAAGCCGAGCACCTGGCTGCTTACCCTCGTTCACCGTCGCGCGGTCGACCTGGTTCGCCGCGAGGAACGGCGCCGGACCGAACCACTGCAGTCGGGAACGGAGCCCATCGGGCGAGAGGCTCCCGACGAAGCCGAGCTCGCCACGCAACGCCAGACGATCCGCGAGGCCCTCAGGCGCCTTCCCGCCGAGCAGCGCGAAGCGATCGAGCTGGCCTACTACGGTGGCTACACGCAGTCGGAGCTCGCCGAGCGCCTCGGCGAGCCGCTCGGCACGATCAAAAGTCGAATGTTCACCGGGCTTGCGCGCCTCCGCGACGATCTCGGCGAGGACACACGCGTCGAGGTCGGCCC
>DATFXA010000081.1:0-3496 GCA_035258645.1 Gaiellaceae bacterium | reverse complement strand
GCGCCCTCGTGTTCCCGCATGTCGTCCGTGAAGCGCTCGACATCGAGCCCAAGTTGGTCGGCGTACACCATCAGGTCGTTCGGCTCGAGCGCGTCCTGGTGGTCGAGCAGCAGGTCGTGCATCTCCCAGAAGGCGCCCTGCCTCGCCGCGGCTTCGGACGCCTCGGCGGCCAGTTGGGCATTCGGGTGGACGTCGCTCAACGGCAGGTGCCGCCAGACGTAGCGGACGTCGCCGAAGTCACGGAGCAACTCGCGCACGACCGGTTCGGCCCGGCCGCAATAGGGGCACTCGAAGTCGCCGTACTCCACGACGGTCACGGGCGCCTCCATCGGTCCCCGCACGTGGTCCCGCTCCGAATCGACCTCCCGGTCGAGGTCGATGAGCGGCTGGTCGGTCCCGAGCACCGCGATGATGCGCCGTCGTCTCGGCAGGAGGCGCGTCGCCCGGAAGAGCAGCCAGGTGAGAACAGTGGCGCCGATGACGGCGCTCAGGATTCCGACCTTGGCCTCCTCGAGCTGCGTCCCGTTGAAGGCAAGGGACGCTACGAGCAGGGCGACCGTGAAGCCCGCGCCGGCAATCGTCCCCGCGCCGGCAACGGCCGCCCAGCCCACGGGTGGCCGGAGACGGCCGCCGCTCAGACGCGTCACGAGCCAGGCCCCTCCGGTGATCCCGACCGGCTTGCCGACGACGTAGCCGAGCAGGATCCCGAGCGTGATAGGCGATGTAAAGGCTCGGGACAGCAAGTCGCCGTCGACCGCGATACCCGCGTTCGCGAGGGCGAACACGGGCACGATCGCGTAACTCGTCCACGGGTGCCAGAGCTGCTGCAGCCGCTCGTTGATCGAGGTCGTCGCTCGCAGCTGGACGCCGACCGAACGAGCCGTCTCCGCAGTGGGCTGCTCGCGGAATTCTCGGAACCTTTCGGTCGCTTGCTCCAGGCTCGATCGCTCGAGCGGTACCGCATAGGTCAGAAGCCCCATTGCGAGGCCGATCACGACGGGCTCGACTCCTGACTTGAGCAGGCCGACCCATGCGCCGGCGCCGAGGACGAAGTAGACAAAGCCGATGCGTACCGGGACGCTCCGACAGGCGATCACGACGAGGTAGAAGCCGATTGCGACCAGGAGCGGCTTGACCTTCAGATTCTCCGTGTAGACGGTCGCTATGACGATCAGTGAGGCAACGTCGTCGGCGACGAGCAACGTGAGCATGAACGCTCGCACCCGGTCCGGAAAGCGGCGGCCCAGGAGCGCGAGCAGCCCAAGGGCGAAGGCGGTGTCGGTGGACATCGCGATTCCCCAGCCGTGCGCGGAGGGGCGGCCGGCGTTGAAGAGGAGGTAGATCGAGATCGCCGTCGCCATACCGGCGAGCCCAGACAGCAGCGGCAACGCGGAGCGACGCCGCTCCCGGAGCTCGCCGAGGTCCCATTCCCTGCGAGCCTCGAGGCCGATGACGAAGAAGAAGAACGTCATCAGGCCGCTGTTCACCCAGCCACGGAGATCGAGCGTCACGCCGGCGTCGGCGATTCGGATCGAGAGCTTCGTGTGCCAGAAGGAGTGGTACGACGAGGCGTCGACGTTCACCCAGACGAGCGCGGCCGCCGCTGCGGCGAGCAACACCGCAGCCCCGCCTGTCTCTGTCCGGAGGAAGTCCCGAAGCGGCGTCTGCAGGTTGCGGGCCCACGCAGTCTTGCCGGAAAAGCGCGCGGCCTGCGCCCTGCCCGTGGCGTCGTCGGTGCGGCGCCGGCGAGGGAGTCTGGGCGCAATCGGCATGACGAAGAACCCTAAGCGGGGTCCGCCGCCAGCCCGGTGGCCGGGGTCTCGGACGCCAACGCCGTTGCCACGTCGCGCGGATAGGTGTCGAGAGCCTTGAACAAGAAGTAAGCGCTCGCGGCCAGCGGCAACAGCATGATCGCGAACGTCCATTGCAGCCCCGACCGGCCGCCGCCGAACACGTAATCGGATACCGCTCCGAAGAGCAACGGCGCAAAGGCCTGCGCGATCGTGCGGAGGAAGGTTCGAATCGCCTCGGCGCGGCCCCAGAGGAGCGGATGGACGATGTCGAGCCGCGCCGCGTCGATCGGGGGGTTCTGCGCGGAGAGGGCGAGCGCAGCGAGCGAGATGTACGGCAATGCCGTCAGGGGGCTGCGCGTGAAGACCGCCGGGATGAAGAGAACGACCGCGGCGGTCGCTGCAAAGGCGCTGACGAGGATCCGCCCGTTCAGGTAGCCGCGGTGAAGCAGAAAGTCGCCGAGCGCGCCGCCGGCGAGAACGCCGAGGACGCCGGCCGCGCCGACGACCAGGAGCACGAGCGTGCTCAGCGCCTGCGCGATCCCGTACTGCTTCGTGACGAACTCGACGCCGAAGGTCTGGACTCCCGAGAGGAAGAAGTAGCCACCGGCGCTCGCGAGGATGATCGCGATATTCGTCTTGATCGACAGCACGTAGCGGCTGGCCGCGATCAGACCCATGCGGCGCGGGTCCTCGGTCAGGACGAGCTTCGGATCCGGCTCGATTCCGCGCTCGCGCGCGATCCGCTGGGCGTCCGTCGTCTGGTCGCCCTCCTCCTCGCCGGGCTCGGGGATCGGGGGCTCCTTTCCTGGTATGAGCAGCGGGCTCGTGCCGCCGCGGGCCGGCTCGGGGAGCTGGAAGATCAGCCAGGCGAGCACGAAGGCGGGCAGGGCGAGAATCACAAAAGCGGCCCGCCAGGACAGCGTCGCAATCCCGCCCGTGACGCTGAAACCGATCGCCGCTCCGACGAGCTCTCCCGAGAGGATATAGCTGTAGATCCGCCCGCGCTCGGCGGCCGCGAACCAGTCACCGACGAGTGAGGCGACGATCGGCCCGGCCGCCGCCGTGACCGCGCCGAGGAAGAGTCGCGCCAGCAGCAACTGGCCGAAGGTCGGTGCGGTCGCGCTCCAGATCATCGCCGCGCCCCAGAGCACGATTGCGCCGCCCAGGATGCGCGTGCGCGTGACGCGGTCGGCGAGCACGCCGAAGGGGAGACTGGCTGCGGCCGCGACCAGCGACGTGACCGTGACGAGGAGGCCGACATCGGTGTTGTTGATGTGGAGGTCGGAGCGCAGCTGGAGCGCCGAGGCCCCAACAGTGGCCGTATCGGCGCTCGCGAGCGCCAGAACCGATGCGAGCAAGAGAATGACGCGCGTCCGTTCCCTGCCGCCGAGGGCGGAGGTCAACGCACGGGAGCCGGCTCGTCCCAGCCGGCCCGCAGCGCGCGCCGTAACCCCTACGGCGCGGCGGCCGGGACCCACCTCCTCTGTCATCCAAGCGATCGTAGGTGCCGCCCGCGCGGCTGTGGAAGTCCTCCCTAGCTTCAGTTGTTGAAGCTACTATTGGGTGCGAAGCTACGACAAGCGAAAGGTGATGAAGATTTTGAGCACGTTGCTTTTAGTTCCGCTTGACGACATCGTCGTCTTCCCGAACATGAACGTAACGATCTCCGCCGACGTGGGCGACGAGGAACGCGTGTTCCTGGT
>DATFXA010000080.1:0-10406 GCA_035258645.1 Gaiellaceae bacterium | reverse complement strand
GCTCCTCCGCCAGCCGCCAGACCCGATCGAAGGCATCGGCAAGCTTGTCCGCGAGCTTGGCGCGGATCTCGTTGCGGTCCCAGAACAACCGGCCGATGTCCTGGACCCACTCGAAGTACGACACGGTGACGCCGCCGGCATTCGTGAGCACGTCGGGCAGCACGAGGATGCCCCTCTCGGCCAGGATCGCATCGGCCTCGACGGAGGTCGGCCCGTTTGCGCCTTCGGCGACGATGCGCGCCTGGATCCGCCCGGCGTTCTCGCCCGTCACCTGGTCCTCACGGGCCGCGAGCACGAGGATGTCGCAGGGGAGCTCGAGCAGCTCCTCGTTGCTGACCCGCTCGCCGCGGTCGTAGCCGGCGAGCGAGCCGTTCGCCTCGGCGTAGGCGCGCATCGCCGGGATGTCGAGCCCGCCCTCGTGATGGACGCCGCCCGAGAGATCCGAGACGGCGACCACGAGGGCGCCCCGCTCGTGCAGTTCGGACGCGGCAATCCCGCCGACGTTGCCGAAGCCCTGGACCGCGCAGCGTTGGCCGGCCAGAGGCATTCCCAGCTTCCCGCAACAGCGGTCGACGACCATGACGACCCCGGCGCCCGTGGCCTCGTGCCGGAACAGCGAGCCCCCGAGCGCGATCGGCTTCCCGGTGACGATCTCCGGCACCGCGTGGCCGACCTGCATCGAATACGTGTCCATCATCCACGCCATCGTCTGCTCGTTCGTGGCCATGTCCGGAGCGGGGATGTCCTGCTGTGGGCCGAGCACCGGCAGGAGCTCGGAGGTAAAGCGTCGTGTCAACGCCTGGAGCTCGTTCAGCGACAGCGCCTTCGGGTCGCAGCGGATGCCACCCTTGGCCCCCCCGTACGGTAGTCGCAGCAACGCGCACTTCCACGTCATCCACATCGCCAGCGCGGCGCACTCGCCGAGATCGACCTCCGGGTCGTAGCGGACGCCGCCCTTCGTGGGGCCCAGCACGCTCGAGTGCTGGACGCGGTAGCCGGGGAAGACGCGCCAGTGTCCGTTGTCGAGCCTGACCGGGACGCTGACGACGAGCGAACGCTCCGGATAGCGGAGCCGCTCGGCGACGGCATCGCCGACGGTCGCGTGCGGCAGCGCCTGCTCGAACTGCGTGATCGCCTGGTTGAAGAGCGGCGTCTCCCACTCCAGGTGCCCCGAATCGTGCGAAACGTCCTGCACTTCGGCCATCGCGCGCAGTGTAGGCGTGGGCAAGATGCGCTGGCGGCAACCAGCCTGGCCGCCACCACGCAAGGCTCTGACGGGACCTTGATGCGATCGAAACACACGCTCGCCGCGGCCGCGGCCGTGTTTGCGGCAGCGGCAGCGGCGCCGGCGGCCTGGGCCCACGCCAGGATCGTCTCGACCACGCCCACAGACGGGTCCGTCCTGGCGAGCGCTCCGGCGCGGGTGGTAATTCGGTTCGACGACACCGTCCGCGTCCTCGGCGGCACGACAGTCGTGACCAACGTCGGCAGGCGGCCTGTCACGGCCGGAAAGCCGAAAGGGAGCGGCCGCGTGGTCACGGTCCCGCTACGGAAGCTCCGCGACGGCGACTACACCGTCCGCTGGCGGGTGCTCTCCGACGACGGTCACACGATCGAGGGCGTCTTCGCCTT
Organism: Gaiellaceae bacterium; assembly: GCA_035258645.1. Lineage (GTDB taxonomy): Bacteria > Actinomycetota > Thermoleophilia > Gaiellales > Gaiellaceae > 13-2-20CM-68-14. Next base: position 8,774 of record DATFXA010000080.1, on the reverse strand, counting down.
CGCCGTTGGCGTCGGGCGGGCACCGCCGACCGCGGCCCTGAAGGCGGGAGGCTCGAATCTCACGCGCAACGTGATCTCGAGGTGGTTTTTCTTCACCGGATTGCTGGTCGCAGTCGGCGTCTCGCTCTTCGTCCCACTGGCCTGGCGGCCGGCGCTTCGTGCCGCGGGCGCAGATCCGGACGAGCGCGTCCTCTGGCCCCTCGCGTTCGTCGGCTTCTTCCTGGCCTTTCTGGGCGCGTCCTCGCTGATACCGCACCACGACCCCGCAACGACGCGCTTCGGGCTCGCATACGAGGTCGGCGGGATCATCGCGATCGTCGGCGCGACGCTGTCCGCGGTCGCAATGGTCGACCGCAGGCTCGGGCGAGGCGTTTTAGTCTGTGCCCTGGCGCTTCTGCCGATCCCGTCGGTCGCCGGCCACGCGCTCGACCGAGGGCAGTGGCCGAGACCGCTGAACGTCGCCGCCGACATCCTGCACGTGGGCGCAGCGGCGGTCTGGATCGGAGGCCTCCTCGCGCTTGCCGTCGGGCTTCCCCGCGCGGCGCGGAAGCTCCCACCCGAGCAGCGCGCCCGCTTCAGCGCAGCCCTCGTGCCGCGGCTGTCGTCGATCGCGCTCGTCTCCGTGGCGGTGATCGCGGCGACCGGATTGATCCGAGCGTTGTCGGAGCTCAGCGCCCTCAGCCAGCTCTGGACCTCTGGCTACGGCCGGGCACTCCTCGTCAAGACGGTCTTGCTCGCGGTGGTGGTCGTGCTCGGCTGGATCAACCGAACCCGGCTCGTGCCGAAGCTGCGCCTGCTGACTTTGCGCCGCAACGTTGGGGCCGAGCTCGTCCTGCTCGCGGGGGTCGTGGTCGCGGTCGGGTTCCTGACCGACCTCGCACCGGGGCGCCAGCTCGAGCGCGCGGTCGCCAGCCCGGAGGCGCCGCAGCCGATCGACGATCCGCCGCCCGGCGCAACAGTGCTTGGCGGGGAATCAGGCGGCCGTGCAGTCGGCCTCGCGATCAGGCCGAACGGCATTCTCCAGGCGACGGTGCTCGGCCCCGACGACAAGGGCGTCGACGGCCTCTCGCTCGGGTTCCGCGCCGGCGGCCAGACGGCCGGCTCAACGCCCTGCGGACCCGGCTGCTACCAGGCCGAGCGGCGAATCGACGCGCCGCGCGTCACGGTCGTCCTCGACTCAGGTCCGGTCGCGTTCGGTCTCCCCGGGCGGACGCAGCCCGCAGGCAGGGTCGTCGCCGGGGCGCGCCGCGCGTTCCAGCGCCTGCGGAGCCTGGTGATCCACGAGCGCCTCGCCTCCAGCCCTCGCGACAAGCTGACGACGACGTTCCGCATCGTCGCCCCGGACCGCCTGACGTACGTCACGTCGGCCGGGTCGCGGGCCGTCGTGATCGGCGGCAAGCGCTGGGACGCCCAGGGCAAGGGGCCATTCGTTCGCTCGACCCTGACGCCGCTCGAGCTCCCGGGCAGCGAGTGGGGCGCGCGATGGCTGAATGCGAGATCCCTCGGCTCGACGACCGTCGGGGGTCGGCGCGCCAAGGTGGTCAGCTTCTTCGACCCGCAGCTTCCGGCGTGGTTCGAGCTCGCCGTCGATCCGGCGACCGATCGCCCCTTGACGCTGAAGATGACTGCCGCGGCTCACTTCATGCACCACCGCTACACGAATCTCAACGAGCCGATGCGAATCGTGCCCCCTGGGTAGCCCGAGATGCCGGGGAAGGGACTCGAACCCTTACGCCTCCGAAGGAGACACCTGATTTTAAGTCAGGCGCGTATGACCAGTTTCGCCACCCCGGCGCGCGAAAGGATAGCCCTGGGTCGCGACCGGGCTAGAGCCCCGAGGGGCCCCAGTCGTACTTCGACGGGATCGTTGCGGGCGCCTTGCCGTAGACGATCGCGTACTCGTCGTGCTGGTGGAGGACGATGTTGTTCGGGTTGCCGAGGAAGCGTTTGCCATTGACGTAGAACTTGAGCGGTTTGCCGGCCGCCGCGCAGTAGCCGCCGATGCACTGCTTCGACATCCGCACACCCCAGACGCCGACGAACTGGCCGAGCGTGAACACGCCCTTCTTCGGCGCCTCTAGGTGCATGATCCCGGAGGTGTCGTGCGTGTGCAGCTCCACGAAGAACCCACCCCGAGACGAGTCGCCGTTCGCGTAGATGCCGATCAGCGCCGGCACCGCCACGTGCCGTCCGTTGACGAAGACGTCCAGGTGCTGGTGGATATGCAGCGTCGTTCCCTCTGCGCCGAGCGAGCTCAGCTTCAGCGGTTCCAGCCGGTCGGGGAGCGACGCGTACTCCGGCGGCCACGGAGCCTTCCCCGTCTGGAGCCCGGGGAGCGAGGCGTAATCGATCCTCGGCGGCGCGCCGGTGACGTTCTTCGTGCTGGAGCCGTTCCCGCTGAGGAACACCACCGCCAGGACGATCACGAGGGCAATCGGCCCGAGCGCGGCAAAGCCATAGAGCACCCAGGGGGGCCTGTTCGGCCCGCCGACTGCCGGAACGCCCTTCGGCTTCTTCGAGTCCCGCCGCTGAGGTGCCTGCACAGGCCGCGGCGGGAGAGGAGTGCGCGCTTTCTTCGCCAAGGCCGTGTGGAATGGTAGCCAGAGTCCCGGCGGTTCCGGGCTGGTTGGCGTTTTCGAGCGCGATCTTCGATACTCCGGTCTCTCACTCAAGGAGGCAAGAGGATGGGCTTTCTGGACAGGCTGCTTGGACGCAGCAAGAAGACTGACGACCAGATGATGGGCGACAGCTCGATGCAAGGAAGCGATAGCTCGATGCAGAGCGAAGGAATGCCCCAGCAGGGCATGGGCAACGACGCTCCCTCGAGCACCGAAGGGATGGGTGGCACCGGCCACGAGAACGCCCCCGATCAGCCGGGCCAAGGCGACAACATGTAACGCGCTCCCGGCGGCGGCACCCGCCGCCCTCTTCGGTGCGCCGTCCGACGCGATCTCTAGCGTTCGTCGGCCATGCTCGCAGTCGCAACACTGCTGTTCGTTCTCGTCGGCGCGGCCGCGCTCGCGGTCTGGCTGACACGCGCGCTTCAGACCTTCAAGGCTGATTCCGACGCGACCCTTGCCTCGCGGAACGCGGAGGTCGGGCGGCAGCTCGAGGGGATCACGGCGACGATGGACCGCCGCCTCGGCGAGCTCGACACGAAGGTCGACCGTCGGCTCGAGCACGCCTCGAAGCAGACGAACGCGATCCACAAGCAGCTCGGCGACGTCGGCCGCGCGACGACGCTCCTCGCCGAGCACGCGAAAGAGCTCGGGCAGCTGCAGCAGGTGCTGCGTCCGCCGAAGGCACGCGGCGGCTTCGGCGAACTCCTGCTCGGGAACCTGCTGCGCGATCGTCTTCCCGCAGAGGCCTACTCGCTCCAGTACGGGTTCAGGAGCGGCGAGCGCGTGGACGCGGTGATCCGGGCTGACCGCATGGTCCCGATCGACGCCAAGTTCCCGCTCGACAACTTCGAGCGGCTCGTCGACGCGCAGGACAACGGCGACCGGGAGCTGCACGAGAAGGCGTTCGCCCGGGACGTCAAAGGCCACGTCGACGCGATCGCGTCGAAGTACATCCGCCCAGACGAAGGAACGTACGACTTCGCGTTCATGTACCTGCCCTCGGAGGCGATCTACTACGAGCTCGTCTGCGGCAAGACGGGAGCGCTCCTCACCTACGCGCACGAGAAGCGGGTGCTGCCGGTCTCGCCGACAACGCTGACGGCCTACCTGCAGGTGGTCGTGCTCGGGCTCAAGGGCCTCCAGATCGAGCAGCACGCCCACGAGGTGATGGCGTACTGCGCCCAGCTGCAGAAGGACTTCGGCCGTTTCAAGGAAGACTTCGACCTGATCGGCACACACCTCGGCCGCGCGCACTCGAGCTTCGGGAAGGCCGAGAAGCGGCTCGACCGATTCGAGACCAAGCTCGACCAGGCGGTCGACTCACGCGAGCTCGACGCGGAGGTCGACGTCGTCGCAGAACTCCCGCGCGCTGCGGACGCAGCCTAAGAGTTTCTAGGCCACGTCCTCGATGATCTCGACGAGCTCGTCGATGCGATAGCCCCGTTCGCGGGCAAAGCTCACGAGCGCGCGCGCCTGCTCGAGCACGGCGCCCCGGTCGGCGCTGCCAGTCACAGTGATGCCACGGCCGCGCCTGAACTCGAGGAGCCCTTCGTCTCGGAGCTGCCGGAGCGCCCGCAGGACGGTGTTCGTGTTGACGCCGAGCACGGCCGCGAGGTCGCGCGCCGGCGGAAGCCGCTCGCCGGGCTTTGCCTCGCCCTCGGCGATGGCGCGACGGATCTCTGCTGCGACCTGCTCGTACAGGTCGGTCCGATCGTCGCGGCTGAGATTGACTTTGAACATGGTGCTAGTCATAGTAGCTTCATCGACGCATGACTGTCACCGCACCGCCACGACCGCCGCCCCAGGCCGAGCCGGTCAAGCCGGAAGAGCAAGAGGCGCTGATCAAGGAAGCACGGCGCCGCGCTCGTCTGCGACGGCTGCGGAATGGAGCGGCTGCGGTCGCGGCCGCGGCAATCGCAATCGGGACCTTTGCCGCATGGCACGCCGGCCGTAACGGAACCAACGCGAACGCCGCGGCGAAGCCCACTCCGCTCCCGACGCCGAAGCCGGTACCCCTGAGGCCGCCGCCGAGGAACGGCGAGATCGCGGCCGTGAAGGGGAACGACCTGGTGGCGCTGAGGCCCGACGGCTCAGGCGCCCGAACGCTGACGGCGTGCCCGGGAAAGGTCGGAGACTGCAACTTCGGCACGTTCTCGTGGTCGCCGGACGGACGGATGCTCGCGTTCCTCGCCGGCCACTTCGGCGGCGCGATCACCCTGGCGAATCTCTCCCTCTATGCCGTCGGGGCCGAGGGCTCTCTCCCACGGCTGCTTGCGCGCTGCGGCGACTGCAACGGGTACCAGCAGCTCTCCTGGTCACCCGATGGACGGCGGGTGTTGTTCTCCGCCGACAACGGCCTGTTCATCGTCAACGTCAGCAGCGGCTTGCTGCACCGGCTCGATGTCCCGCCGGCCGATCGGGCAGCGATGGATGGTCCAGGCGTGGGTACGAGTGGGGTGTGGTCGCCGAGCGGCTCGAGAATTGCGTTCGCCGCTCGCGACGGGCTGTATACGGCACGCCGAGACGGTTCCGGAGTCGCGCGGATCGTCTCCCGAAGCGGCCTTTCAGACCCGAAGTGGTCGCCAGACGGAACGAAGCTCGCATTCGACGGCGCCGACTCGATCTACGTCGTCGACGCGGACGGGTCTCACCTGAAGCTCCTCCTCGACGGATCTTTCGGGAGCGGGCCCGGCGTGCCCGCTTGGTCACCGGACGGACGCCGGATCCTCTACTTCTACACTCCCGGCAGCCCTAACCAGTTTCGTGGCCAGGTCTGGTCGATGGGAGCCGACGGATCTGACCGCGTCCTGCTCTACAACGGCGACTGCTGCGTCGGGGCGTGGTCTCCGCCGATCTGGTCGCCTGACGGCGGCCAGATCGCCATCAGCGGTGTGACCGAGAACACCGGCATCGCCGTCATGGACACCCGTGGCCAGCACCGACGGAAGCTGCTCGACTTGCCGAGCGCGCTTGCGTGGCAGCCGCTGCCGCGCGACTAAACGGTCGCCGGCTGCTGCTCGCGCAGGTAGCGGATCAAGCCGCCGGCGACGACGATCTCGCGCTCCCGGGGCAAGAAGTCGTGCGTGACGGTAAAGGCAGGCTCGCCGCCGATCTCGACCTGCAGCTCGTCTTCGCCCTGGGCGATCGCATGAAGATCGTGGATCTCCCAGGTCTGCCCGAGCTCGGCCATGTCGTAATCTGCCGCGTCCTTGAACAGCAGCGGAACGATCCCCTGCGCGATCAGGTTGCGGCGGTGGATCCGCGCGAAGCTCTTGGCGACCACGGCGCGAACGCCGAGCTGCGCGGGCGCCAGGGCCGCGTGCTCACGGCTCGAGCCCTGGCCGTAGTTGTCGCCGGCGACAATAAAGCCTCCACCCCACTCGTGCGCCCGCTTGGCGAACTCCTTGTCTCGGTGCTGGAAGGTGAACTCCGCGATCGCGGGCACGTTCGAGCGATACGCCATCACGGTCGCGCCGTCAGGCGAGAGATCGCCGGTCGAGATGTCGTCGGGTGCGACGATTAGCACGCGACCGACGAGGGTGTCCGGCAGCGGTTTCTGTTCCGGCGGGGGGAAGATGTTCGGTCCGCGCGGGACCTCGATCGACGCCGCCTCTTCTTCGGGCGCCGGGGCGAGGATGTGCTTCTGGACGACCTCGGGACGCGCAGGAGGCCGTCCGGGCAGCTCCGACACCGACAGCTCGCGTGGGTCGGAGATGACGCCATTCAGCATCGACGCCGCCGCGACTGCCGGCGAGCAGAGGTAGACCTGATCGTCGGCAGTACCGCTCCGGCCAGGGAAGTTCCGGTTGAAGGTGCGGAGCGAATTTGCGCCCGACGGCGGCGCCTGGCCCATTCCGACGCACGGCCCGCAGGCCGGCTCGAGCATCCGCACTCCGGCCATCAGCAGGTCGACGTACGTCCCGGAGCGCGTGATCTGGTCGAGGATCTGGCGTGATCCCGGGGTGGCCGTCGCCGAGACGAGATCCTCGGCAAGACGCTGGCCACGCATGACGGCTCCGCACAGCGCCAGGTCTTCGTACGACGAGTTGACCGAGGACCCGATGCACACCTGCTGGATCGCCGTCCCGACGAGCTCCTCGACCGGGACTACGTTCCCCGGGCTGGACGGCTTCGCGACGAGTGGAACGAGCTCGGCGAGGTCGATGTGCTCCTCGTCGTCGAAGTCGCCGGTGTCGCCCGTCGACAGCTCCGTGAAGTCCTCTTCACGCTGCTGCTCGGTCAGCCAGGAACGTGTCGCGTCGTCGGAAGGGAACACGGCGCCCGTGGCGCCGAGCTCGGCGATCATGTTCGCGATCGTCCCGCGCTCGGTGTAGCTGAGCGAGTGGACGCCGGGCCCCGTGAACTCGAACACGCACCCCCGCCCGCCACGGACGCCGCGGCGGCGCAACAGCTCGAGGATCACGTCCTTCGCCTGGATCCAGGGGCGCGCCAACTCGTTCTCGAGGAAGACGCCCACGATCTTCGGGCACGGAAGCTCGAACGGATGCCCAGCCATGCAGACCGCCACGTCGAGGCCGCCGGCGCCGATCGCGATCATCGCGCACGAGCCCGACTGGGTCGTATGCGAGTCCGCGCCAATGAGGGTCTGACCCGGCTTCGCGAACCGCTCGCAGTGGACGTAGTGGCAGATCCCGTTCCCCGGCCTCGAGAACCAGGCGCCGTACTTCGCGGCCATGGCCTGAAGGAAGCGGTGGTCGTCCGGGTTCTTGAAGTCGATCTGAAGGATGTTGTGGTCGACGTAGACCACCGCGGTCTCGACCTGCACCCGGTCCTTGCCGAAGAGCTCGAACTGCATCATCGCCATGGTCCCGGTCGCGTCCTGGGCAAGGGCCTGGTCGATCCGAAGCGCGATCTCCTGGCCGGGAACGAGCTCTCCGCGCTCGAGGTGCTCTTCGAGGATCGTGCGGGCGAGTGATGCCATCCGTCTCTAGCTTAGTCAGAAGCCAGCCGGGACCAGATCTCGAAGTCCTCCCTCCGTCCCTGCTTGAAGTGATACGAGCGCAACGTGCCCTCGTAGCGATAGCCTGCGTTGGTAGCCACGCGCTTCGAGGCGTCGTTCGACGCTGAGATCCAGAGCTCGATCCTCAGGGCGTCGAGCTCTTTGAGCGCCCAGTCCGTCAGGAGCTCGAGCGCCCGCGTGGCGACGCCGCGGCCGCGGGCTTGAGGAGCGACGACGTAGCCGAGCTCGAGCTGCTGTCCCTCGCGGTCGATCCCGAACGCGAGCGCGAGACCGAGAAACGACCCATCGTCCGCATCGACGACTGCGAACGCCTCCCGCTTTCCCTCGCGGCGGCCCTCCTCGTAGAACTCCAACCATTCGCGCTCGAATCCCGACGGCGCCGGATCGGGAATGCGCGTATAGCGCAGCACGTCCTCGTCGTCGAACATCGCCGCCACGGACGGGAGGTGCTTCTCGGCGAGGGGCTCGAGGCGGCTGTCCGCCACTAGTAGCGCAGCAGCGCGCCGATGCCTTCGACCGGCTCGAGGTCGAGGTAGTGCCGCAGGGAAAGGACGGTGCCGCCGTGGGTCAGCGTCTGGTGGATGGCCAGGTTGAGGCCGTCGTCTCGGGGCTCCATCTGCGTCCCGTCGAGCGGGCACGACCCGCTTTCAGCGCTCACGCGCCCGCAGCGCGGGCACTGCCAGGCAGAGTGATCCGCGCCCTCCTGGAAGAGCAGCAGCTCGACCCGGGCGTCCGAGGCCGCCTCGAGCGTGTCGGCCCAGCCCGCCGTCGCTCGGCCGCCGCGACCCGACTCCTCGCGCCAGCGTTCGGCGGCTCCTCGCTCCTGCTTCGCGTGCCAGTCCTCGAGGATCGGCTGCGTCACCTCGAGCAGTTGGGTGGGCGTCGCATGCGCGTCGGCCTGCGTCCAGCCGACGATTGCGTTCTTGACCTCGTGCGAAAGCACCTCCTCGAACTCGGGCCGGGTCTCCTCCGTCGTGACTACGACGATCCGGGGACTGTGCAGCCGCCGCACGCGCCGGTCGAGCTGTTCCGCGACTTCCTTCAGGTGCTCGTGGACGAGGGTTTCGATGTGGCGTCGGTAACGCGCCTGCGACCAGCCGCCTTGGTCGTGCCGCCCCGGTGTCTCGTCGAACTGGTCGATGACCTCTTCGAGCCGGCCGGCGCGAACGACG
>DATFXA010000079.1:0-2251 GCA_035258645.1 Gaiellaceae bacterium | reverse complement strand
GTGGCGCGGAGCCGGCCCGCCACCGGCCGGTTGGGACTCAAGGCCAGGCCGGATAGTACTTTTCGGTAGCCCCGCCAAACATGCTATGGTTCGGCCCGCGGGTGATTGCAGTGCGACCACAGCCAGGAGGGGAACGATGACGGATCGGAACGAGCAGTCCCCGGAACAGGCCGGCGTCAGTCGGCGCGACACCCTCAAGCTCGCTGCCGCCATTGCGGCGTTCGGCGTCGCCATGGGTGTCCGGCCGGCCGACTCGATCGCCCAGGGCAAGACCGAGGGTAAGACCGAGGGCAAGACCGAAGGAAAGGCCGACGGCAAGGCCGACGGAAAGGCCGACGGCAAGGGCAGCGGCAAGGCCAGCGGCAAGGGCGCCGGTAAGGGTGACGGCAAGGGCGGCGGCAAGGCTGACGGCAAGTCGGGCGGCAAGACCGAAGGCAAGACCGAAGGCAAGACGGAAGGAAAGCAATAGCGTGAGCCTTCGTCAGGAGCACGGCCGTTCCATACCGTGACCTCCTGGCGAAGGTCGATTTCAGCCTCGAGCGAGCCAGCCGCTTCTCGTACGTCTGCAACGCGTGCAAGCGCTGCTGCTACGGCAAGGCGATTCGCGTGGGGCCCTACGAGGCGCTGCGCCTCGCTCGCAGGCTGGGTCTGACGACCACCGAGTTCTTCGCCCGCCACACCGAGGCGGGCGGCACCGTGCTCAAGACCAGGGAGGACCGGTCGTGCGTGTTCCTCGACGAGCACGGCTGTAGCGTTCATCCCGATCGCCCCCTCGCGTGCCGGATCTATCCGCTCGCGCGCTGGGTCGATCCCTACGGCAACGAGAGCTTCGGCCACCTCACGCCGCATCCCCAAACCGCCGGCGTCTACGGCGACAAAGGCACCGTCGCGGACTATCTTGCCGCGCAAGGGCTCGCGCCGTATTTCGCGATGGGCGACCGGTACGGAGCCGTCTACGAGCGCATGGTCGGTCTGCTGGAGCGGCTGGCGCCCGCCGAGAGCGAGCGGCGCGCCGAGCGGCGGGCCGAGGTGGACGAGATGGACGCCGGCGCCGTCGCGACGTCCTTCTTCGACGTGGACGCGACGGTGGCCGACTACTGCCGAGTCCGGAATCTCGCCGTGCCGACCGAGGTCGACGCGCTGATCGATCTACACCTCAGCGCGATCGGAGCGTGGCTCGACGAGCTCGAGGCCAGACTACAGCAGGGACAGTAGCTTCTCGTTCGTCTCGCGCAGTCCGACGGAAAAGCGCAGGTGGCCGGGGAAGCCCACGCCCGCGCCGTCACGCACCAGGATCCCTTCGCGCATCAGACGCGCGCGCAGGCCCGGGGCGTCGGGGACCGCGACCAGCAGGAAGTTCGCGTGCGAGAGCGGGAACGCGTAGCCGCGCTTGGTCAGCTCGGCGCCGAGATAGGCGCGCTCCTCGAGCACGAGGCGGACGGTCTTCTCGGTATGCGCGTGATCCTCGAGGGCCGCGAGGGCTGCCACCTGGCCGAGCCGGTTCACGTTGTACGGGGCGCGAACGCGGTTGAAGCGGTCGATCGACTCGGCGCCGGCGACCGCGTAGCCCACGCGCAGTCCGGCGAGCCCGGCGATCTTCGAGAAGGTCCGCAGCACGACCAGCCGCGGGTAGCGCTCGAGTAGGCGGATCCCGTCGACGTGCTCGGGGTCGTCGCAGAAATCGATGTACGCCTGGTCGAGGACGACGAGCGGCGAGTCGGGTCCCAGCGCATCGAGAAGCGCCAGCAGCGCGTGCCGGGAGATGATGGTCGTCGCCGGGTTATGGGGCGAGCAGAGCATGATCGCTTTGGTGCGGTCGGTGACCCGGCGGAGCACATCGGGGAGGTCGGCGTCGTAGCCGGCCAGGGGGCTCTCCACCACGCGGGCGCCGGCGAGCCTCGCCGAGATCTCGTAGGGCTCGAAGGAGGGGGCCGGGACGATCACCTCGTCGCCCGGCTCGAACGCCGCCGCCGCGATGAGGGCGATCAGCTCGTCGGCGCCGTTGCCGACGACGATCTGGGTCGGCGCGACCCGCAGGCTCCGCCCGAGGGCCTCGCGCAGAGCCGTCGAGCCGCCGTCGGGATAGAGGTGGATCCGGGTCGCTTCGCGCTCGACGGCCGCGACGGCCAGCGGGGAAGGACCCAGCGGATTCTCGTTGGCCGAGAGCCGGACGAGCTCGGACCGCCCGAGATCCCGCGCGAGCGCTTCGAGGGACAGGCCCGCGTCGTAGGGGACGAGGCCGTCGACGACC
>DATFXA010000078.1:0-7265 GCA_035258645.1 Gaiellaceae bacterium | reverse complement strand
TCGTGACGGATTTCGGCACGGGCGCGCATCGGCAAGAACGCGCAGCGGTCGCGCACAAGCGCGAAGCGCGGAACGCGGGCCGGGCGGCGGTTCATGATCGCCGCGATGCGTACGCCGGAGAGTGGCCTGTTCGCGCTCGGCACGTCCTCGCACGCCCCTACCTCGAGCTCGACGCACAGGGCCCGGACGCGTGTGAGCCGCTGGTGAGCCCCGTCGCCGCTCTGCGAGAGCCGCGGACGACTAGGGGGGCGTCAACCTCGTTGAGGGATTCCGTCCCGAGGCTTGGCGCGAGCTCGCTCCCGAGGAGACCCCGTCGGGGCTCGAGGGCTTCAACCCCGACCTCGTGCCCTCGACGCAAGACCTGCGGCGTTGGGGCGCGATCTAGCCGAGAGCGTCCCGCTTCGACGTGGCGCTTAAGGCCAGGTGTCCGACACTCGGGTTAGACGCTTGGGTTTGTCAAGGAGATGTTGCGACGGAAGCGTCACAAAAGCGCCACGAGAACGTGCTTGGTCAGTCGAGCTGGAGCAGCGACCGGTTCTGCGCGAGCAGGTCCAGGACCGTGGCCACGTCCTCGGCCGTGTTGTAACAGTGAGCCGAGATCCGAAGGTTGTCGTCCCGCGAGGACGTGACGACGCCTCCATCGGCGAGCACGGCGACGAGGCGGTCGACGTCCATGGAAGCCACGCACAGAAGGGCGCCGCGCTGCTCGGGCGACCGCGGGGTGACCACCCGCGCTCCGAGCTCGTCGAGCCCGGCCAGAAGGAGCCTGTTGAGCTCGCGGACGTGGGACTCGGTCTCCTCGATTCCAATCTCCCGCATCAGCTCGATCCCCGCAATTCCCGCATAGATCGCCGGGATCGGCGGCGTGCCGGCCTCGAACCGGCGCGCGGTGGGCGCCGGCGAGTAGTCGTAGATGTCCATCTCGAAGATGTTCCGGTCCGCGAACCACCCGGTAGCGGTCGGCTCGATCCGCTCGACGAGGTCGCGCCTGCAATAGAAGAACCCGAGCCCCGCCGACCCGAGCAGGTACTTGAGCACGCCGCCAGCGAGGAAGTCGCAGCCGAGCGCCCTGACGTCGACGGGCAGTGACCCCACAGTCTGATACGCATCCACCAGGACCAACGCCCCCCGCTCGTGCGCGAGCTCGATCACGCCCGCGACGTCGTTCCTGACCCCGTTGCGGAAGCAGACGTGCGTGACCGAAACGAGCGCTGTCTCCTCGTCGATCGCGGCGTCGAAGCGCTCGAGCGGGATCGTCCCGTCGGACCCCGGTGGAACGTGGACGATTCTCGCGCCCCGGCGCTCCTGCGCGTGCCAGATCTGGCCGATCGTCGGGAACTCGAAATCCGTCAAGACGACCTTGTCCCGCCCACTCCTGAAGTCGAGCCCGCTCGCGAGCGCGCTGACGCCGGCCGAGACGGACGTGGTCACCGCGACCTCGTCCTCAGCGGCATTAAGAAGAACCGCAACGCTTCTCCGAGCGCCCTCGAGCTGCTCGACCCAGTACTCCCACGGCGCGCCGAACTCGTCCCAGTCGGCCAGGTACCGCGAGTAGGCCTCGCGCACGGCATCGGAAAGCGCTCCCTGCGAGCAGCTGTTGATGTAGACCAGCCGGTCGAAGATTGGAAAGCGGTGCCGGATCCGGGCCGGCAGGGCTTCGAGGCTAACGGCCAAGGTAGGCCTTCCGGAGATCCTCGTCCTTGATCAGCGACGAGGCCGGGCCCTGGAGCACGATCCGGCCGGTCTGCAGGACGTAGCCGCGGTCGGCGATCGAGAGCGAGACGTTCGCGTTCTGCTCGACGACGAGGATCGCGACACCCGACTCGTGCACCTGCTTGATGATCTCGAAGTTCCGCTCGACGAGGATCGGCGCCAGACCCATCGACGGCTCGTCCATCAGGAGCAGCTTCGGCCGCGCCATCAGCGCGCGCCCCATTGCCGCCATCTGCTGCTCGCCCCCGGAGAGCGTGCCCGCTAGCTGGCGGCGCCGCTCATACAACAGCGGAAAGAGCGAGTAGACGCGCTCGAAATCCTCCTTCGTGCCGCCGCCGTGGAGGTAGGCGCCCATCTCCAAGTTCTCCTTCACAGTCATCGGCGCGAACAGCCGGCGGTTCTCGGGCACGATCGCCATTCCCTTGCCGATCCGGTAGCTCGGCGGGCGGCCGCTCACTTCCTCGCCGCCGAAGTAGACGCCGCCGTTGCGGGGCTTCACGATCCCGATGATCGTCTTAAGCGTCGTCGACTTGCCGGAGGCGTTCCCGCCCAGCAGGCAGACGAGCTCCCCCTCCTTCACCTCGACCGACACGCCCTGGAGGATGTGGATCGGCCCGTAGAAGGTGTCGACGCTGTCGAGCCGGAGCAGCATCAGACGGCTTCCTCGGCCTCCGCCCGAACACCGAGGTACGCCTCGACGACGAGCGGATGTGTCGCGACCTCGTCGAACGTGCCCTCGGCGATCTTGATCCCGTGGTCGAGCGCGATCACGCGGTCGGAGATTCCCTCGACGACGTGCATGTCGTGCTCGATCACGAGGATCGAGTAGCCCGCCTCGTCGCGCAGCTTCCCGATCAGCTCCGTGATCTCGTGCGTCTCGTGCGGGTTCATCCCCGCCGCCGGCTCGTCGAGCAGCAGCAGGCGCGCGTTCGTCGCCATCGCTCGCGCGATCTCGAGCCGCCGCCGGTTCGCGTACGAGAGGCTGTAGGCGGGCTGCCCGTGCCGATAGCCGGCCAGCCGCTGACCGAAGAACGCGAGCTTCTCCTCGGCCAGCTGCTTGATCCGCTTCTCCTCGCGCCGCGACCGCGGCAGCTGCAGCATCGACTCGAGCACGGTCGCCTTCGTGTGCCCGTACTGGGCCGCCATGACGTTCTCGAGCACCGACATGTTCAGGAACAGGCGCAGAGTCTGGAAGGTCCGCGCGATCCCGCGGTCGGTGATCCTGTGCGGCGCCAGCCCGGAGACCTTCTCGCCCTCGAAGACGATCGCGCCCGAGTCGACGTGGAAGATGCCCGTGATCAGGTTGAACACCGTCGTCTTGCCCGCGCCGTTCGGGCCGATCAGGCTGACGATCTCGCCCTCGCCGACGTCGAAGCTCAGGTGGTCGGTCACCTGCAGGCCGCCGAAGGCCTTCGAGACGTCGCGGAGCTCGAGCAGCGGCACTTAGACGATCTCCACGCGGGCGGTGCCGAAGATCCCCGACGGCCGTACGTTCATGATCACGACGAGCAGCGCCCCGAGCATGATCAGCCGCGTTGCGCCGGACACCTGCTCGACCAGCTTGTTCTCCCAGACGAAGGCTGCGAGATAGAGCGTCGGGATCAGCACGACGACACGCCACCATCCGCGGACCAGCGTCAGGACAAGGGCCGCGGTGACCAGAGCGAAGTACGCCCAGCCGGCAAGCGACCCGGCACGGCTCGGCAGCAGGACCCAGTGCTCGAGAGCGTCCCCGAACCCTCCCGCGCCCGAGATATGACCGGCCGTCCCGCGTGACCACACAAGGCTCGCGATCCCATGCACGGCGTACCCGAAGGCGATCGTCCCGACCAGGACGATTACCGGCTTGTACCACGGCCGCAACGCGACGAAGAGAGCGAGGAGGAGCACCCCGTAGAAGAGATAGCGTGCATTCGACGACGAGCGAAGCAGCTCGGGCGCGCCGTTGACGATCAGGGCGCCGACGACGACGCCGCCGATGCTGCCGAGCCCGCCGAGGATCGCGATCGCGTAGATCGTGATCAGGAGACCGACGTCGTAGTCGCCGGGGAAGGCGCCGCCCTGGACGGCGCCGTAGATCGTCCCGGTGAACCCCGCGGTCGCCGCTCCGAAGATGAACGCAAGCAACTTCAGACGGTTGACCGGGACGCTCATCACCTCGGCCGCGAGCGGATCCTCACGCAGGGCGCGCCAGGCGCGACCGGTGCGCGATCCGTTGACGAAGAAGAGCATGATCATCAACAGCGCCAGGGCGATCAGGGTGTAGAAGTAGTAGCCCTTCGTCGTGTGGATCTTCCAGCCGAAGAAGTTGAGCGGATCGATCTGGTCAAGCCCGTTCGCGCCGCCCGTCAGGTCGACCTTTCCGACGAACGGATAGGAGAAGTCGTTCAACCCGCCGTTGGCGTTGTTGACGAAGATCACGAAGGCCTGCAGGAAGAAGAGCGTCACGATCGCGAGGTAGTCGCCGATCAGCCGCCACGAGGTGAGGCCGAGTAAGAGCCCCAGTAGCCCTGTCGCGACGACGACGATCGGGATCGCGATCTCCGCCTGGAGGTGGTGGCCCGAGTGGCCGCTGGCCATGATCCCGTAGAGGTAGGCGCCGAAGCCGAAGAAAGCCACGTAGCCGAGGTCGAGCAGTCCTGCGAAGCCGACGACGACGTTCAGCCCGAGGGCCAGCAGGGCGTAGATCAACGTCAGCAGCCCGTAGCGGTAGAGGTTCCCACTGTTGGTGATGAACGGGAAGATCGCGAACGGCCCGAGCAGGACGACCAGTCGCGCGAACGGCGGCGTGCGCTCCCACCACCTGGCGATCGCGCCGCCAATGCCCTTCTGAGCGGCGCGCCGCTCGTCGACGCGTGCGACCCACTCATCGGTCCCGACACCGCTCTCGATCGCACCCAGCCGATCCGCCGGCGGGGCGGTCAGTTCCTCGCGCCGTTCTCCGCCGCCCAGGCTCACGTGACGCTCATACCTTCTGGATCGCCGGTGAGCCGAGCAATCCCGAGGGTCGGATGAGGAACATGATGATCAGAAGCGCGAAGACGTAGAGGTTCGCGTAGACGGAGCCCCCGGGCAGATAGCCGGTCGCGAAGGCTTCCGTTAGCCCGATCAGGAAGCCGCCGAGAACGGCGCCGGGGATGCTGCCGATTCCGCCGACGACCGCGGCCGTGAAGCCCTTGAGTCCGGCGGTGAAGCCCATCAGCGAGAAGATCTGGCCGAAGACGAGCCCGAACATCACCCCGGCCGCGGCCGCGAGTGCCGAGCCGAGGAAAAACGTGAACGAGATCACGCGGTCGATGCTGATGCCCATCATCTCGGCCGCGTCCCGGTCGAATGAGGTCGCCCGCATCGCCTTCCCCGTGCGGGTGCGCGAGACGACCAGCCCCAGCACGATCGTCAGCCCAATGGAGACGGAGATGGTCAGGATCTGGATGTTGGAGATGAAGAAATTGCGCCCGATGTGGTAGCTCTTGACGCCGACCAGGTCGAAGGTGTCGTAGTCGCGGAATTGCGGGCCCCAGAGGAGCAGGGCGCTGTTCTGCAGGAAGATCGAGACGCCGAGGGCGCTGATCAGCGGCGCGATCCGGGGGGCATCACGTAAGCGCCGGTACGCGAACCGCTCGATTCCCACGCCGAGCGCCCCGCAGCCGAGCATCGCGACGACGAACATGATCGCCACGGCGGCCCAGCCCGTCACGACCGGGTTCAGTGGGCCCCCGAGCCACTGGAGGATGAAGAAGCCGATGAACGCCCCGACCATGTAGACGTCGCCGTGGGCGAAGTTGAGGAGCTTGAGGATCCCGTAGACCAT
Organism: Gaiellaceae bacterium; assembly: GCA_035258645.1. Classification (GTDB taxonomy): domain Bacteria; phylum Actinomycetota; class Thermoleophilia; order Gaiellales; family Gaiellaceae; genus 13-2-20CM-68-14. The sequence continues at coordinate 1,741 of DATFXA010000078.1, read as the reverse complement.
CGTGTAGCCGAGCGCGATCAGCGCGTAGATGCTTCCGAGCGTCAAGCCGCTTACGAGCTCGCCGAAGAAAAGGCTCCAGTTCACGGGGGAAGAAACATCGCACAAACGAGTGCGGCCCACCGGATGATGGGCCGCACTGCGTTCAGCTCGAAATCGACAGGACTACGCGACCCGGACGAAGATTCCCTTCACCGAGTGGTAGATGCCGAACGGCTTCTTGACCATGTCGCCGTTTTTGTTGAACTGGACCGGAAGCCCGAGCAGCGAAGCCGCGGCAGGGATGTTCGTCTTCTTGAGCTGCGCACGAACCTCGGCGCGGGACGCCGTGCCGTTCTTGCAGGCCCGATCGATCGCGCCTGCGACGACCTGCGTCGCCACATAGCTCGGAGCCCCGAAGAGCTCGGTGCCCTTGTGGATCTTCTTGAAGGCCGCAACCCGCTTGTCGGAAGGATTGACCGGGAAGAACGAGTCGTACACGTTCGACCCGACCCCCGAGAACAAGGGGTCGAAGAGGCCGTCGGAGCCCATCAGCTTGGTGCTGCCCCGACCGAGGCTCTTCATCTGGCGACCGAACGCCTGGCCCTTCGGCGGCAACTGCCAGGGCAGGTAGACGAGCTGTGCGCTCCGCGGGATCTTGTTGATGATCGCGGAGAAGTCCGACTGCTGCTGGCTGACGCCGTCACGGCCGACGGTGACGCCCTTGGCCTTCAGTTGCGCCTGCACCTCGTCGGCGAGACCCGTGCTGTAGGCCTCCTGGTCGTCAACGATGTAGACGTTCTTGAGCTTCAGCTTGTTGACGATGTACCCGCTGACGCTCTTGCTCTGCGACGAGTCCGGCGGCACGGTGCGGAAGAAGTAGCCCGTCCGCGTACCGTCGAGCGTGATCTGCGTGTTCGTCGCGGAGCCAGAGACGAAGCCCAGGCCAGCAGGCTTGAGCACGCCGGTCGTGGCCTTCACCTCGTTCGAGCCCGCCGGGCCGACGACGCCAAGCACCGCCGAGTTGGAGGCGAGCGCCTGAGCAGACGCAACCGCGGCCGCCGTGCCGTTGGCGGAGCCGAGCTGGGTGTCCTCGTTGACGAACTTGATCTTCGTCTTGTGCGTCTTGTTGTAGGCGTTCTTGTAGAAGTTCGCCCAGTGAACCTGGTTGATCCCAATCGAAGCGGCTGGCCCGGTAAACGGCGCCATCAGGCCGATCGAGCGGGTCTTACCGCACTTCACCAGGGCGCTTCCCGCCTTTGAAGGCGACGCGACCCTTTTCGACCCCTGGGTCGACCCCCAGGCGGCCGTCGCGAGCACGGCCATTACTGCCGCGAGGCTCGCGGCGACTACCAGTTTCTTCATGTTGCCCTCCTCAGAGATGTTCCGTACTTGGATGAGACGCCGATCTCCGTCATTCGTTTGCCTCGTAAGCACGCGAGGCCGGATCTCCTGCGGGGTGAAAGACGGCCACGATCCGCATCGGCGTATCGCCGCTGTTCTCGAGGGAGTGGACGAACAACGGCGGTAGGTGGATACAGCTGCCTGCCGACACCGGCTTGTCGACACCGTCCCCGTGCAGGACCCCCTCACCCTCGAGGACGTAGATCACCTCGTCGTACACGTGGCTGTGGTCGGGTGCCCGACCGGGGGCGATGACGCCGTAGAACTGGGTCATGTCACGGCAGCCGACCTCGTCGGTGACCAGGTAGCGAAACTCCCGGTCGCCGCTCGCGGGCAGGACCGGCTGGTCGGCGAGCCGCAC
>DATFXA010000077.1:0-20709 GCA_035258645.1 Gaiellaceae bacterium | reverse complement strand
GCCGAGCTCCGCGAGAAGCTCGACCGGCTCGGCCGGCGCCTCGGTGGCGACTTCCGCGTGCTCGTGGACGAGAACCAGCACGTCGACCGCGAGGCCGCGGCCCGGGCCGGCGTCGGCTTCTACGGCAAGAACACGCTGCTGATCACGCGCCGGTTCGGCTCCTGGGTCGTGCTCGGCACGCTCGTCACCGACCAAGAGCTGGAGACCACGCCACCGCTTGTCCTCGACTGCGGCGACTGCACGCTCTGCATCGAAGCCTGTCCGACTGGGGCCCTCGACGAGCCCGGAACGCTCGACTCGACGAAATGCCTCTCGTACTGGACGCAGTCGGCGCGCGACGCGCCCGCCGGCTACCGTCAAGCGCTCGAGGCGCAGGTCTACGGCTGCGACATCTGCCAGGACGTCTGCCCCTGGAACCGCGGGATCGAAAAGCGTCGCGCCGGGCAACCACTCCCCGCCAACGCCGAGCCGCACGTCGACCTCCTCGCCTGGCTCGAGTCCGACCCGGCCGAGCTGCGCGAGCGGTACGCCCGCCTCTACGTGCCTCGGAACGACGGGCGCTTTCTGCAGCGAAACGCCCGCGTCGCGCTCGCGAACGAGCAGGCGGCGGCCGGATGACGCCGGAGCTCGAACGCCTCCAGGAGACGGAGCGCTGGATCGCCTGGGTGCGTCTCCTGGCGGTGCCGTTCGCGATCGTCGAGGTCGGCCTGTTGAGCACCGACTACCCGCCCGGCTACGAGACCTGGGCCTGGGCGACGACCGGCTTGCTGGCGATTGCGGGCGTCGGCTTCTTCCGGCTCAGCAGGTCGGATGAATTCGCACGCGCGCCCCGCCGGATCGGCCTGCTCGGCATCACGATCGACGCGGTCATCGTCACCGCCTTCGTCCTCATCTACCAGTACGAGATCGGCTCGCCCGTCAACCAGCTCTTCTTCGTCCTGCTGGTGGAGGCCGCCGTCCGCTACGGGATCCGCGGCGGGTTGCTGATGCCACTCGCGATCGTGCCGCTCCTTGCACTGGCGGAGTGGTGGCGGGAGTCGAGGTTCGACAACCCGCCGAGCGGCTACCAGCTGGATCACGTCGTCTTCCCCTGGGGGCTGCTGACCCTGACCGGGATGATCGTCGGCTGGCTGGTCGACCGCTTACGCCAGAAGTCGGCGACCTCCGAGGCGCAGGTCGTGGAAGCCGAGCAGCTCAGGGACGAGCTCGGGCGCCGTGCCGACGTGCTCGAGGCGGCAACCCGTTGTGCTCGCGCCCTCAGCTCGTCGCTCGACCTCGACGAGGCGTTCGAGGCATTCATCCGCGAGTTGCGCGGTCTCGTCCCGTTCGACCGGATGGCGATCGTCCTCGAAGAAGCGGGAACGGCGCAGGTGCTGGCGGTGGCAGGAGTCGGCGCCGAGGTGGTCTTCTCCCGCGGCACCCGTCAGCCCGTCGAGCGCACATTGCTCGCCGAGATCCTCCGCACCGGTCACCCGATCTATCGCGAGAACATGGACGACACGCAGTACGTGGAGGAGCACGAGTTCGAGGAGCTCGGGCTTCGCTGCCGGATCGCCGCGCCGCTGTTGCACGGCCCGAGATCGTTTGGCATGGTCTCGCTCGTCCGCCGGGAGCCGAGCTCCTTCACGACGCAGGAGCTCGAGCTCGTCACTCTGCTCGGGCGCCTCGTCGCCAGCGCGGTGCAGAACATCCGCGCCTACGAGGCCGAGCGCAACACCGTCGAAGAGCTTCGCAGGCTCTCTGCCCTGCGAGCCGACTTCGTCTCGCTCGTGTCCCACGAGCTGCGGGCGCCGATGGCTTCGGTGGTCGGGTCTGCGCATACTCTTCGCCAGCGCTGGCGAGAGCTGACGCCCGATCAGCGAGAGTCGTTCCTCGCGCTGATCGGCAACGAGACGGAGCGGCTGGCGGCGCTGATCGGAGACGTGCTCGACACCTCCCGGATCGACGCCGGCACCTTCACCTACCGCTTCGCCGACGTCGATCTCGGCGCGCTCGTGCGCGACTCGGTCGCCGGCATCGCGCTAGCGCAGGACGAGGTCAACGTCGTCGCCGACGTGCACGGCGTACTGCCGAGCGTGCGCGGCGATCGTGACCGGCTCCAGCAAGTGCTGACGAACCTCCTCGACAACGCAGTCAAGTACTCGCCGGCCGGGGAGGAGGTCAGGGTCAGCGCAGTCCAGGAGGATTCCCGCGTCCGGATCGCCGTCTCAGACTGTGGGCCCGGGGTCCCGGCCGATCAACAGCGCGTGATCTTCGAGAAGTTCGGGCGCGGACACACCTCAGGCTCCCAGGGCAAGCCCGGCACCGGCCTCGGCCTTTACATCGCGCGCTCGATTGCCGAGGCGCACGGGGGCGTGGTCGAGGTCGAATCCGGACCGGACCCCGGTGCGACCTTCACGCTGGTCCTCCCGGTTGGTTCAGCGGGCTGACGGGACGCGCACACGCGTCAAGCCGAGCTCGGCGAGCAGGCTCCTGGCCCGCTCGGCGATGAGGCTACGCAACTCCGGCGGCTCGAGGACGACCGCTTCGCCTCGGAACGACAGGATCTCGCCGACCAGCCATTCCTCCCCGCCGACCGGCACCTCCTCGATTGCCGAGCCGTCCCTGAGCTTCTTCGCCCCGAGTGCCCGCTCGAGTCGCCAGCGCGCGACTTCGGGTGAGTACCAGACGCGGACGGAGCGGGCGTCCTGTAGCCCGCTGGGTTGGAACCCTTCGCGCGGCTCGAACCGCTCGTCCTGCAGCCGGGCGCTACGCATCCGATCGAGTCGGAACGAGCGCTCGCCCTCCCGTGTCCGGTCCCAGGTGTGCACGTACCAGTGCGGTAGGCGCCGTTCCATCGAGTACGGCTCCACCAGGTGCGGGGACGTCGCCTCCTCGCCCTCCTTGAGGTAGTCGAGCTCGATCAGCCGCCGCTCGCGGATCCCCTGGGTCAACGTCGCGACGAGCCCTTCCTCGTCTTCCCCGTGCGATCTCATGTCCTCCAGATCGAACTCGCCGAAGGTCTCCTCCAGCTTCTTTCGCACGCGGTCGAGCGGCGTGCGGGCGTCGGCCGCGATCATCGGTCCCACGAACTCCAGCGCGAGCCGGATCGCCCGGGCCTCGAGCGGCGTCAGCCGCGGCGGCGCCCTGAACGTGTCGCCGAAGAGCTCCTTGTCCACCTGCACCTTCCCGTTCGACAGCTCCGCGTAGATCGCATAGCAGCCGCCGCCGAAGTTGACCAGGTTGAGGAGTGAGAGATGCTCCTCGATCTCGTCCGGCGGGATGTGGAAGCGCTCGATCAGGTCGGAAGCGTCGACAACCGCCTCGTTGCTCTCCCCGCAGCGGTCGAGCAGGTATGCGAGCAACGCCTGGAGCACGGCGAACCGTTCCGGCGCAACCGGCCCCGCGACCCGCTCGAGCTCGTCCCGCACGCGAGGCTTCGCCTCCGCGGCGAGCTCCTCCGGCGCTCCCTCATGCCGGTCACGGACCAGGCGCAATGCTCGGGCGACCTCCCGCCTCAGCTCTGGAGGCGAGACGGGCGAGGCCCGCCCGTCCTGACGAGCGATCCAGGAAGCGAGCTGCCCCGGGCTCGAATATTCGGTCACGAAGATGCCGTCTTCGACGCGGCCGTGCTCCCCGTACGTCCGCTCGACCCACCAGGCCGTGTCGTCGGCGACCTCGATGCGCGCCTCGCCGGCGATGTCGCCGATCTGCCACGGCGGGCGGTCGCGGTAGGGCTCGATCTCGAAATCCGGCGGGAGGCGGAAGTCCCGCTCCCGGCGCGTCGCGAAACGGATGTCGCCGCGGATTCGCGAGACGCGGAAGGTGCGGATGTCCTCACGCACGAGGTCCTGGCCGACGACGTACCAGGCGCCGTTGTCCTGAAACAGGGCGTACGGGTTGAGCGACCGCTCCTCCTCGGAATCGCGCGAGATCGACCAGTAGTTGAACTTGACCGTGCGCTGCTTCGAGATCGCGCCCTCGAGCTTGCCGAGGCGCCCCGCGAGTTCGGCCGAGTACTCCGGATCGAGCACCTCGACGCGCAGAGCCGTGTCTGTTGGGGCCTCGGCGAATCCCGGGCGCCCCAATGCGAGGTTTTGCAACGCCAGACGGAGTGGCTCCGCGTAGGCGAACTTGCCCTCGAGCAGGTAGAGCGCCGTCTGCAGGGCGGCCAGCTCGTCGTCCTTGAGATCGAGCTGGGGGAGAAAGTAGGCCTCCGAGCGCATCGTGTACAGCTCCTCCCCGGTGTACTCGTCGCGCTGGGAGTGGAGAGGCACGCCCAGCCCGATCAGCTCGGCCCGGTCGGAGTAGAACCGGCGCGCAAACGCCTCGTCCGACATCTCCTGGTAGCCCTCGACGTTGCCCTTGATATCCCGCGCAGTCACGGCCCGCCGCTCGGCCATCAGGAAGGCGACGAGGGAGAGCTGGCGGATCAGCTTGTCCGTGTCATGACTCATGAGCCGCGAGAATTGCTCCGCATTTTCCGCGGAGTTAGGTTGGACTTCGCTTCGCTCGTAGCGCGGGACACGCTTGCCCCGAGCCTATCCGAGAAGGGATCGTCAGGCAGCTACTCGAGAGCGGGTCTCGAGGTGCTGGTGCGATGGGCAGTAGTCGCGGTCCGGCAGCGGGGTGCGCTGACACGGCTTGCCCTTCCGCGTCGTTGCGCGGCAGCGAGCGACGCCGCCGTCGAAAGCTCCCGCCTCGATCTGCGACTCGATAAAGGCGCAGGCGGCGGAAACACCTTCCGTCACGGCCCAGGCGACCTGCGCCTGCGCGGTGATCGGGAAATACCGGCGAATGTCCTGGAAGAGAGCTCGCTCCGGCTTTGCGAAGTAGAGCGGATCTGTCGCGAGGCGCTCCATAGTCTGCTCGCAAGCCTCGAGCACCTGACGCCGGTATTCGATGCGGGTCTCAGGGTCGACGTACGGGTCTACGAGATCCTTGATCGAGCGATAGATCGCCCGCGAGTACTGATACATACACGCCTGAATCTGCAACATTCGCTCGTCAGAAATCAGTATCCCGTTCAGCCTATTAATCCCCCGCAAAGCTTTGTTAAGTAGCGATTAATCGTCTCTTCTCCATCTCCGGCCGGACGACAGCTTAAACGGTTTTGGGCTTGTCACAAAGTCTCGGCCCGGGTTTTCTTGTGAGAAAACGCGCGAGCTTGACGCTCAGGGTGTGATCCGCTGCGGATAGGCGCGCCGATATCCGCGCGACTGGGCCGTCGTCGCCGCGGTATTCGCGTCGTCGAACGAGGTGTAGATGCCGGTGAAGAGCACGTAGAAGCCGGGGTGGAGGCTCGCGTACTTCGAAGAATCGATGATCCCGACCGCCTCGAGGCCGCTGTGCTCTGCGGCCCGAGCCTGTGCGAGCGCGAACGCGCGCCCGTTCGTGGTCGGCAGAGACGCGAGCACGACCGTCCAGCCGCTCTTGCCGGCCGGCCATTGCTTCAGCGTCAGAGGCGGGGCGGTCGTCTGCCCGGGCGGTGCCGGCTCCGTTCCGGTCGAGGTCGTCGGGGCGGTGAGCGTCGGGGTGGTTCGCTCAGGCGGCGGCGCGATCGTCTCTTGCGGGGGCGGGCCGAAAGGGCTCGTCCCCGTGATGTAGTCGGCGCGCTTCTGGTCGTGTGAGACGAACGCGGCCGCGCCGATGCCGGCCAGGGCGGCGATCACAAGCGCGAGCAGCGAGGGCCATACCCAGTCGCCCGGATACCAGCCGAGCTGTCGCTGCCAAGCTCGTCCGAGCCTCGGTACTAGACCGCTTGCCTCGACAGGCAACCGAAGACCGCATTCGAGGCAGTATTCCTGGTTCGTCTCGTACGGGGTGCCGCAGCGCGGACAGGGGAGCCGGCCCGCCGCCTCGATGCGTTCTTCGGTCGGGGCTTCGCCGTTCCGCGGGGGCGGGACGGTCACCGCCTATTCCTCCCAGCGGTCGGGTTTCGGGCTTCCTTCCTCTGCGCTGGCCCCAGCCTGCCCGATCATGGTGGCGTCGGCCTCGCGCTCGCCGTCGCCGTTGGCGGGCGGCTCGGCCGCCTTCCCGCAGCTGGGGCAGAAGCCGGCATCCGCCGGCAACGGATGGCCACACCGGCTGCAGGTGACGACGGCCTGCTCGCCGACCGGACGCCCGCAGTTGGCGCAGAAGTGCGAGCCCCAGATGATCGGGGCGCCGCACTCGCAGCGGCTGGCCGTCGTTCGCCGTCCTGCCGAGGCCGCGGCGAGCATCGAGTCGAGCTCGTGGAGCCGTGACTCGAGGTTGGCGATGTCACGTGCGTGCTCGCTCAACAGGTCTTCCCGGAACTGCTCCCGCCGGTACATCTCCATCGCAAGGCCGCCCAGGTCACGGAGCAGCTCCTCGCGGGCCTTCAGGATCGCCTTGCGCTCCCGCCGCAACGCGCCGGGCGAGCTTGCGCGGCGAATCGGGGCCTGTGGCGAGGTGCCGGAACCCTCGTTCTGGCCGCGCTGCCGCCGTCGGCGTCCGGGCACGGGAAATCGCGGCACGAGCGCCGACTTTAGCAAGGTGCTCGGGCGTTTCCCGATGCGCTAGAGATCGATCACGACGAGGCGGTCTTCAGTCAGAGCGCGCACGGCATACGCGGGGCCTTCACGCGTGTTCCCGGAGTCCTTTACGCCGCCGTAAGGCATCTGGTCGGCGCGGAACGTCGGCGCCTCGTTGACGATCACCCCGCCGAACTCGAGCTCCTGACCGGCTTGGAGCGCGGTCTCGAGCTTGCTCGTGAAGATTCCGGCCTGGAGGCCGTAGCGCGTGCCGTTGGCCAGCTCGATCGCCTCGTCGATCGAGCCAACCGAGTTGACGGTGCAGACGGGGCCAAAGACCTCGTCGCAGTTGACCTTGAGCTCGGGGCCGGCGTCGGCGATCACCGTCGGCCGGATCAGCTCGCCGTCGAGTTCTCCGCCGGCCAGGACGCGTGCTCCGGCGGCGCGAGCCTCCTCGATCCATTCGAGAATCCGCTCGCGCGCGCCGTCGTCGATTACAGGCCCGACGTCGGTGTCCTCCTCTCCGGGATCGCCAACCTTCAGCGCCTCCACTTTGGGCAGGAAGCGATCGACGAACCCGTCGTACGCAGCCGCCTCGACGTAGATCCGTTGTACGGAGATACAGCTCTGCCCCGCGAACGAGAAGGCGTGAGCGGCCATCGCCTGCGCCGCCGCGTCGAGATCGGCGTCTGCGGCGATGATCACGGGCGTCGCGTTGCCGAGCTCGAGATTGACGCGCTTCTTGGCCGCCCGTTCGGCGAGCTTCCACCCGACCGGCCCCGAGCCGGTGAACGTGAGCGCCTTGACGCGCTCATCCTCGATCAGGGCGTCGCCGATCTCCGAGGCCGGCCCCACGAGGACGTTCAGCCAACCTGGCGGTAACCCGGCCTCGGTCTCGAGCTCCGCAAGGAGCAGCGCCGACAGCGGAGTCTGGCTCGCAGGCTTGAGCACGACCGCGCAGCCTGCCGCGAGCGCTGGCGCGAGCTTGTGCGCGACCAGATTGAGCGGAAAGTTGAACGGCGAGATCGCTCCGACAACCCCGATCGGCCGCCTCAGCGTGAAGGCGAGCTTCCCCTCTCCGGCCTGCGAGGCGTCCATCGGGACCATCTCGCCGGCGAGCTTGCGGGCCTCGACGGCGGCGAAGGTGTATGTCGACATTGCCCGTGTGGCCTCGACACGGGCAGCCTTCATCGGCTTGCCGGCCTCGTCGGAGATCGTCCTCGCCACCTCGTCGTGCCGCTTGCCGAGGTAGCCCGCGACGCGCACGAGGATCTCGGCGCGCTTGTGCGCGGGCAGCGGCTCGCGCATCGCCGCCTCGGCGGCGTCGATCGCGCGCCGCGTCTCGCCGGCACCTGCCTTTGCGACGCGGCCCACGGTCTCGCCGGAGTACGGCGAAGCAACCTCGATCCAGTCACTCGTCTCGATCCACTCGCCGCCGATCAGCAGTTTCCGCTCTTGGGCTGTCACGGCCACAGGGCTAGTGTAGATCGGCGTGAGCTACTGGCTGCTCGTCCGCGGCCTCGGCAGCAAGCCGCTCGATCACCGCGTCGGGGCGGCGCAGAACAGGAGCCAGCGGTCGACGAAGCGGCCGTCCGTCCAGGCGGGCGACCGAGCGATTCTCTATGCGTCCGTCTGGCAGGCGATCTACGGCGTAGCGGACGTCATCGGCGATCCCGTGGAAGACCCGTCGCGGACCCGCTGGGCCTGGGGCTACGCGATTCGGCCGGTCACGCTCGTGTCCGACCTCAAGGACGCCCCGCCGGTGGAGGCGGCCGGCGTCTTCCCACAGAGCATCTGGCGCCACTCGCACATTCGACTGACCAAAGAGCAGTTCGAGGCCGCGCGGACGCTGATCGAAGCCGCCGCAAAGTAGGATCGCGCGCCGTGGAGATTCGGAAGGTCGGTGTCGTCGGGCTCGGGACGATGGGCGCGGGGATCGCACAGATCAGCGTGCAGGCTGGGTACGAGACGGTCGGCCGCGAGGTTAACGACGAGCTCGGCGAGCGGGGGAGGGCGACGATCGACCGCTACCTCACGCGTGGCGTCGAAAAGGGGCGCCTGACGCAGGAGCAGAAAGATGCGGCGATCGGCCGACTGACACTGACCACGGAGCTCGGCGACCTCGCCGATTGCGATCTCGTGATCGAGGCGGTGCTGGAGGAACTGCCTCTCAAACGCGAGGTCTTCGCCGAGCTCGACCGGGTCACGCGGCCGGACGCGATCCTCGCCACGAACACCTCAGCGCTCTCCGTCGCCGAGATCGCAGAGGCGACCGAGCGCCCCGAGCAAGTCGTCGGCATGCACTTCTTCAATCCGGCTCCCGTGCTGCCGCTCGTGGAGATCGTGCGCGCCCCGAGGAGCTCGGACGAGGCGGTGCGTGCCGCCTACGACTGGGCGGAGAGTGCGGGAAAGCACCCCGTCAACTGCAACGACACGCCGGGCTTCATCGTCAATCGGATCCTGATCCCGCTCGTGAACGACTGCGTGCGCGTGCTCGACGAGGCGGGCGTTTCGCCCGAAGACCTCGACAAGGCGATGACGAACGGCGCCGGCTGGCCGCTGGGCCCGTGCGCCCTTGTCGATCTCGTCGGAATCGACGTCCACATCCACGCTTCCGAAGCCCTGTACCACAAGCTCGGCGAGGAGCGGATGGCTCCGCCTGAACGGCTCCTCGAGCTGCAACGCGAGGGCCGCCTGGGCCGCAAGACCGGCCGGGGCTTCTTCGAGTACTGAGGACTATTCGGAGAACCCTGCGGCCTGCCGGCGCGACCGACCCGGCGTCGCGAGCCACTCGAGGACGGCCTCGCGGGAGAAGCGCCACTGGCGGCCGACCTTACGGCCCGGCAGATCGCCCTTTGCCGCCAACGAGCGAACCGTCTTCTCGTCGACCTGCAGAAGCTCGGCGAGTTGCTCGATCGTGAGCACGTCCGGCTCGCGGAGCGGTGACGCGCGGCCCACGGCGACATCCTCCGTGCCGAGGTAGCGGTCGACGAGGTCGGCGACGAGCTCCCTCTTTGGTGTCTTCAGCTCGAATGCCGCGCGGCTGAGCTTCTCCGCCGACGCCGTGGGAAGGCGCACGAACAGCGGTGAGGTCGGCTCGTTAGGCATCCAGATATCAGAATATCAAGCTGCTATCGTCGCGCCGATGGCGCGCCGCGCTTTTCTCCTCGGCGGCAGCGGCCAGACCGGCCGCGCTCTGATCCCGCGGCTCCAGGAACGAGGCTGGGACGTGATTGTGGGCAGCCGCGGCGAGCGCGAGCTGCCACCCGGAGTCGAGCACGTCGCCTTCGACCGCAACGTGCCCGGCGCTCTCGAGGCGGCCATCGGCGAAGGGGCCGACGTCGTCGTCGACTTCGCCGCCCTCGAGCCCGCCCACGCCGAGCAGCTGCTCGCCCTGGAGGGGCGGGTCGGATCGCTTGTCGTGCTCTCGAGCGCCGCTGTCTACTTCCCCGACGAAGACGACGAGCTGCGGCGTCTCCCGGTGCCGATCCGTGAAACGGCGGAGACGATCGCACCAGGCGCCACCGGCTACGAAGCCAAGAAGCGGGCGATCGAGCTGGCGCTGCTCGGGCAGGACGCGTTACCGGCGACCCTGATTCGCGCCGGCGCCATCCACGGCCCATGGTCGGAATGGGCTAGGGAATGGCACTTCGTCAAGCGCGTCCTCGACGGACGTCCCGTGATCGTGCTGGCCTATCGCGGCGGGAGCCGCTTCCACACACTCTCGGTGCACAATCTCGCGGAGCTGATCTGGCTAGCCGGCGAGCACCCCGGACGCCGGGTCCTCAATGCAGGCGACCCCGAGCCGCCGACGCTGCTCGAGATCTCCCGCGCGGTGGCCGCGAACCTCGGCCACGACTGGGTCGAGGTTCTGATCGACGAGCCGGCCGGCGAGATCGGGAACACGGTCTGGTCGACGCCGCATCCGCTGGTCCTCGACATGACGGAGGCCGAGTTCGAGCTCGGCTACAGGCCGGTGACGACCTACGGGCGGGCGCTTCCCGAGACGATCGAATGGCTCGTCGACGCCACGCGAGACCGCGACTGGCGCGACGTGCTGCCGCGCTCGGCCGAGCTGATGCAGGGCGCGTTCGACTACGACGGGGAGGATGTTTTCGTTCGAGGCCTCGTCACGGCCGGCTGAGTCTGGCCCAGACGTTGTCGAGCAGCCGACCAACGATTGGGTCGTCGACCGAGGCGGCGAAGTTGAGCGCGCCGCCCGCGAACACCTTTGCGCCGGCTGGAGTTTCGTAGTAGGTCATTTCGGCGGTGCGGCCCGGTCCCATCAGATCCGGGATCGAGGCCAAGAGGACCGTGCCGGGCGGGCTGGCCGGTGAGCGGATGTCGATCTCGTAGCCGTAGTGGCCGAACGTCTGGCCGTTGCCGAGCCCCGTTCCCGCAAAGACCCACGGGGCGCTTGTCGTGTCCGCGATGTACCCGCCCAGGTGGCCGCCGTAGTTGCTGGACACGTACTGGACGCCGACGATCCCGGCTTCGGGCCGGCCGAGGTTGCGCCACTGCCCGACACGTCGCATCACGTGCCCGTGAAAGACGACCTTCCAGAACAGGTTGTTCGCCGACAGGAACATCAGGTTCCCGCCCAGGTCCCGGTAGCGCTTGACCAGGTTGTACTCGTGGGCGGTCGTGTACTCCTCATGACCCGGAAAGACGATCAGGTCGTAGTCGTGAGCGAGGAGGTCGCCGCTGGTGACGTGCTCGAGGTCCAGGTCAGTGAGGAAGTCGATGCTGCCGCGGGCGCCGAGCCACTGGATGATCGCCTGGTCGAAGTCCGCGAAGCGATAGGGGAGCCCCGAATCGAGGTAGGGCCGGCTGATGTCGACCGTGCGGAAGGCGCCGTTCACGTACCAGCTGTCGCCCCAACCGTCGCCGTTCGCGTCGGTGAAGTTGTACGCCTGCCAGGTATTGGTCGACAGGACGACGGCGATCCTGCTCGTTCCGAGCAGGGCCGGACGCACCGCGAAGGGTGCGTACCCGACGCGGCCGTCCGGAGCGGAGACGCGGACGAAATACAGCCCGCTCGGCCAGGACCCGACCCGGATACGGACGGGCGCCGGCCCGCTTCGGTGCCCTCGCCAGCCCAGCGTCACCGCGGGTGCGATCGGGCTTGCACCGGTTCTCGCGTCCGCGGCGCCTCGCCCGATCCTGTAGGAGAGGATGTCGACGTTGAGCCGGCGAGCATCGGTCGCGACCGTGACGACCGCCGTCTGGCCGGGCGTGAAACGGGGGCCGATCGAGACGTCGATTCGCTGGATCCGGACGACGGGAGCCTGGACGCGGACGCGGCCCGCGATCGGGAGGTCGTTGTAGATCCGCTGCCGGCCCTCGGCGTCGGTCACCGTCAACTCGAGCACGTAGGTGCCGTTCGGGACTGAATCCGCGGGCGTCCAGACCAGGCGGTGGCGACCCGGATTGAACGTGCGCCGTTCGGTGACGATCGTCTGCACGGTGTTCTTGCCGCGCTTGACGTTCACCGTCCGCAGGACGTCGAGCTGCACCGTTGCACCCACGGTCAGTCGGAACCTGACGATCGCTTTGTCGCGGAAACCGTCGCCGTTCGGGCTCACGGTCGTCCGGAGCGGGCCGTCTCCCGCGAACGGGGTTGAGCCGTTGTCGACGCGGAGGTCGAACAGCCTCGGAGCGGGCCGGACCCTGGTTGCGGGGACGGCGGCAGCGGCGAGCGAGAGCGCGAGCAACGCGACGAACGCGGCCCGCGTTGCCACCGGGCAAATTATCCCTGCATAACGCTGCATAGCGACGCTAACGGACCCCTTACAATCCCCTCATCGACGGCTCACCTGCGGCACTGATACTTCGCGCGTCGATGAGGCGTCTCGTCTGGCTCACCGCGCTCCTGGTTTGTCTGGCCGTGCCGGCGGCTGCTTTCGCGTTCGGCAGCGACGATGGCACCCTCTCTGTCAAGTCTGGCGTCGGCAAGGTGTACCTGAACTTCAACGGCTCCGCTGTCGGCCGGGTTAGGACCGGCTCGATTCGGGTGGTGGATCCGGTCACCAGCGACGGGGTCGGGTTCGAGTTCTCGAACTGTGACGTCGTCGTGGACAAGAGCGACACGACGACGAACACGAACGACAAGATCAAGGTTTGCCGCGGCGACAACATTCGGTTCCGGGCGATCGGCGGCAACTACCGGATCCAGATCGCCGGGGCCGGTGTCAACCTCTCCGCCGTCGGGCACGGTTCCTTCAGCTTGAACGGCGCCGGCGACGCCGATCCGTTCAACCCGTCGACCTTCGACGGCACCTATTCGCTCAATGACGGGCCGTACAAGTCGCTGCCGAACGCCTTCACGACGTTCGCGCTCGCCACGCCCCCCTCCGGGCCGTAAGCCGGTGAGATACTGAGGCCGTGGCAGCATCACAGGCCCAGTCCGTGCTCGTGGTCGAGGATGAGGTGTCAATCGCCTCGTTCATCTCGCTCTACCTGAAGAACGCGGGTTACCGCGTCAAAGCCGTCGGCTCCGGCGGAGACGCGTTGGCGCAAGTGGAGGTCGAGCAGCCCGCGCTGATCGTGCTCGACTTGATGCTCCCCGACATGGACGGCATCGACGTCTGCCGCCGGATCAGGCAGAACAAGGACATCCCGATCCTGATGCTGACCGCCCGCGATGAAGACGTCGACAAGATCATCGGGCTCGAGGTCGGCGCCGACGACTACATGACGAAACCGTTCAACCCGCGCGAGCTCGTCGCACGGGTGAAGTCGATCCTCCGCCGGTCGACGCCTGCACGTCGGGCATCGGAGTCGGCGCAGATCCGCCACGGGGACCTTCACGTCGATTCCGGCCGCCGGGAGGCCCACGTCGGCGACGAGGAGATTCAGCTCGCGCCGAAGGAGTTCGACCTCCTCTGGGAGCTGCTCGATCACCGCGGGCTCGTGTTGACGCGCGACCAGCTGCTCGAGCGCGTCTGGGGCTACACCTTCGCCGGGGACACCCGCACGGTCGACGTCCACGTTCGCCAGTTGCGTCGCAAGCTCGGTGACGCATCTCCGATCGTGACCGTCTGGGGGGTGGGCTACAAGGTCGCTCCGGCGCGGGATTCGGTGAGCGCCTAGAGAAAGAGGCGAACGTGTTCCGCTCGCTTCGCTTCAAGGTCCCGGCCCTCTTCCTCGCGGCGATCGTTCTGGCGGGCCTGGTCTCGACCGCGGTCGCGGTCAGCGTCTCGAGGAGTTACGCGCAAAGCACGCTCCGAAAGGAGACGTTCAAGCAGCTCGGGAGCGAGGCCCGTGGGATCACCCAGATCTACGCCAACAGCTCGAAGAAGCTGGGTTGCCCGCCGCCCTCGCGGGAGCTGGAACTTGCGTCCGGGGACCAGGTCTTCTACATCCCGCGAGCGAAGGGAATCGACGTCTTCCCGTGCGCCACTCCCGCGTACACAGTCCTGCCGCGTCGAGTTTTGGACTTCAGCCGCATTCTCGACGGGCAGTCCGTGCACCTCGAGTTCACCCCGCTTGGCACGGACTCCAGGCTGCTCGGAGTTGCGAGACCGGTCAAGCTCGCTGATCAGACCTTCGGCGCGGTCATCCTGGCGCGCAAGAAGACGCGGCTGAATCAGAGCTGGCTCCCGTACGCCTGGCGGCTGCTGCCGGCCTTCTTCGCGGGCATCCTCGTCGCCGGGGCCCTGGGCTGGTACCTCTCGCGGCGGATCACGAAGCCAGTGCTCGCGCTCTCGAACGCTGCTGACCAGGTCGCCGCGGGGCAGTACGGCGTCGCGGTGCCCCCCGTGCCGGGCCGCGACGAGATCAGCCACCTCTCGGAGCGATTCAACGAGATGGCGGCGGAGCTCCAGGCGGCCGACGCTCTCGAGCGAAACTTCCTCATGACCGTCTCGCACGAGCTGCGCACGCCGCTGACGGCCATCCGGGGCCACGTCGAGGCTTTGCTCGAGGGCGTCGTGGAGGACGAGGAGGCGCGCTCGTACTCGCTCGAGGTGATCAGTCTGGAAGCCGAGCGGCTCGAACGGCTGGTTGGTGACGTTCTCGACCTGGCGAAGCTCGACACGCATCGCTTTTCGCTGCTGCGAGAGGAGGTCGATCTCGAGCGGCTGGTCGACCGCGCGTACTCGGCCTTCGGCGAGGAGGCTCGCCGCCGCGGGATCGACTACAGCCGATCAGTTACGGCCACGCCGGTGCTCGAAACCGACGGCGACCGCGTCCTGCAGGTGATCTCCAACCTGCTCGCGAACGCGTTTCGCTGGACGCCTGACGGCGGCCACGTCGGGGTGGCGCTGAGCCAGGTGGACGGAACCGTCCGGATCGCGGTCGACGACAGCGGGCCCGGAATCCCGGCCGAGGAGCGCGAGCGCATATTCCGGCCGTTCTGGTCGCGGGACGGGCACGGCACCGGCCTCGGGCTCGCGATCGCGAGCGAGTTGGCCACCGCGCTCGGCGGCGAGATCGAGCTTGAGTCACAGGCGGGAAAGGGCAGCCGTTTCGAGTTGGTGCTGCCGAGGAAGCGCCGGGTTTAGGTGCCGGAGCGGCGGTCTTCGATCCGGTAGACGATCGCGCCTTCGTCGGCGCCGAGTGCTCGCTCGAGGCGGGCCAGCCGTTCGTCGACGCCCTGCCAGCCCGAGACGATCAGGTCGACGAGGAGGGCGAGGTCGTCCACGCGTGCGTGTCGTTCCGCGATCATGTCCGCGTCGAGTCGCTCGAGTCGCCGGACGGTGTTCGCGGAGAGGCCGCGCACCTCTGCCAGATGCCGCGCGACGGGGAGAACCTCTTTCCGAAGGCCGTCCTGGACCGCCTCACCAACCCGCCCCGGCAAGGTCGCTTCGAGCTGCGCGGCGGCCTCGGCGAGGGACTCGACCTGGTGGCGGGCGCGCTCGAGCGTCGCCTCGACGATTGCCGGCTCGGTTCGTCCCTCGGCGGCCTGGCGGAGGCGCTCGTTCGCCCGCTCGATCGCCAGTGGGTTCATGGGCCGCAACGCTAGCGTTCGCATCGGATGAAACTGTCCGAACTGGACTACGCGCTGCCGCCCGAGTTGATTGCGCAGCGGCCACTCGAGCACCGCGACGACTCGCGGCTACTCGTCTACGAGCGGGCGAGCGGGGAGGTCCGGCATCGCGGGTTCGCCGAGTTGCCAGAGGAGCTGGAGCGTAACGAGCTCGTCGTCGTCAACGACACGCGGGTGATTCCTGCGAGGATCCGGATCGAGCGTCCGCGCGGCGAGGTCCTGCTGCTCGAGCGAAGGGGTGAGGACGGGCTCTGGGAGGGGCTCGCCCGCCCGACGAAGCGGCTGCGGGAGGGTCGCCGGTACGGCCCGGTCGAGCTGCTCGAGCACCTGGGGGAGGGGCGGTGGCTGCTGCGGCTCGACGGAGAGCCGGAAGGCGAGATGCCCCTGCCTCCGTACATCACGGAGACGCTCGCGGAGCCGGACCGCTACCAGACGGTCTACGCGGAGGCTGAGGGCTCCGCGGCGGCTCCGACTGCCGGCCTCCACTTCACGCCGGAGCTGCTGGCGCGGCTGGACGCCGAGCGGGTGACGCTCCACGTCGGCCTCGACACTTTCCGGCCTGTCACGGCCGAGGAGCTGGAAGAGCATGAGCTGCACAGCGAGCGCTACGACGTCGCGGCGGCCGCGTGGGAGCGGATCCGCATGGCGCGGCGGGTGCTTGCGGTCGGCACGACCACCGTTCGGGTGCTCGAGTCGCTTGCACGCGGCGCGCCGCTCTCCGGCCGGACGGATCTGTTCGTCACGCCCGGCTTCGAGTTCCGGCGCACCGACTCGCTGCTGACGAACTTCCACCTGCCGCGCTCGACCCTGCTCGCGCTCGTGATGGCCTTCTGCGGAGTCGAGGAGACACGTCGCCTCTACCAACTCGCCGTTGACGAGCGCTACCGCTTCTACTCCTTCGGCGACGCCATGCTTCTCCGTTAAGGCCGGGTCCTGTGGAAGAAGAGTCACACTTTCGTTACGGAGGACACCACCGTTTGCGGCAGTTCGGGTGGACAGTCCACAAAGCGGGCCGCCTGTGACGTTCCGCGTAACCGCGACGGATGGCTCGGCCCGCGCCGGCGTTCTTGCGACCGCGCACGGCGACGTGCCGACGCCCGCCTTCATGCCCGTCGGCACGAAGGCGACGGTCAAGAGCGTCGATCCCGAAGAGCTGCGCCAGCTCGGCGCGACGATCGTGCTCGGCAACAGCTACCACCTGCACTTTCGCCCGGGGGCTGAGCTCGTTGCCGGCCTCGGCGGCCTGCACCGGTTCATGGGCTGGGAGGGTCCGATGCTGACCGACTCCGGCGGCTTCCAGGTCTTCTCCCTCCGGCACACGATCCTCCGCGCCGACGACGAAGGCGTCACCTTCCGCTCTGTCTACGACGGCGAGGCGGAGCGCTTCACGCCGGAGTCGGTGGCGCGGATCCAGAGCCTGCTCGGCTCGGACATTGCGATGTGCCTGGACGCCGTCCCGCCCGCCGAAGCTCCTCGGAAGGCGCTCGAAGAGGCCGTCCGGCTGACGACGCTCTGGGCCACGCGGCAGCGTTCGGCCGAGCGGGCGCCGGGCCAGCTCAGCTTCGGGATCGCCCAGGGCGGCACCGACAGGGATCTCCGCACACGCTCGATCGACGAGCTCACCGGGCTCGGGTTCGACGGCTACGCCCTCGGTGGGCTCGCGATCGGCGAGGACCGCGACCTGATGTTCGAGACCGTCGGCTGGTCTGCACCGCTGCTCCCGGCGGATCGCGCCCGGTATTTCATGGGGATCGGCGACCCCGAAGGGATTCTCGAGGTGATCGAGCGCGGGATCGACATGTTCGACTGCGTTCTGCCCACGCGGCTCGGGCGCACCGGCTCGGCGCTGACCTGGTCGGGCCGGCTGAACCTCAAGAACGCGGGCTATGCGCGAGACCCGGCGCCGTTGCAAGAGGGCTGCGCCTGCCAGGCCTGCACACGCTTTTCGCGCGCGTACATCCGCCACCTGGTCAACCAACAGGAGCTACTCGGCCTTCGCCTGCTGAGCCTGCACAATCTACGATTCCTTTTCGACCTGACTGCAGGCGCGAGAACGGCGATCGAGCAGGGCGAGTTCGGCAGCTACAAGCGCGAGGCGCTCGCTCGCCTGAGCGCGCTCGAAGAGAAGGAGACAACACGAGCTACCTGATCGTGATCGTGGTGCTGTTCGCGCTGCTGTGGCTGTTCATCCTCCGTCCGCAACGCCGCCGCTCGACGGATCAGCTGCGGATGCAAGATTCGCTTCGGGTCGGGGACGAGGTGATCACCGCAGGCGGAATTCGCGGTTATGTTCGACAGCTCGACGGCGAGGTCCTCGACGTCGAAATCGCCCCAGAAGTGGTCGTCCGGCTCGACCGCCGCGCCGTCGCGGCGCTCGTCTCCGGGGAGGACGATGACCCGGATGGGTTAAACCAACCCCAGAGTGACGAAAGCTAAGCTTCCATCCCTGCGCGGATGACGAACCGCCGTTCGCACCTGATACTCGTTGGCCTCATTCTCGCCGCTCTGGCGGGAGTGGCTGCGCTTGGCATTCCGGGCTCGCCGGTGCACAAGAAGGTGACGCTCGGCCTCGACCTCCAGGGCGGCCTCGAGGTTGTGCTGAAGGCAAAGCCGGCCAGGGGCCAAACGCTCGATTCCTCGGCGCTCGACCGCTCTGTCTCGATCATGCGACAGCGGGTCGACAAGCTTGGCGTCTCCGAGCCCGAGATTCGGAAGCAAGGCTCGGACCAGATCGTGATCGAGCTCGCGGGCGTCCATGACCCGGCGAAGGCGGCCTCGATCATCGGCAAAACCGCCCAGCTCGAGCTCTACGACCTCGAGACCTCCGTGACCGGGCCTTCGCTGACGACGTCCGGAAATCCGCAGGAATCGACCAGCCTCTACGCCATGCTCTCGCAGGCCCAGTCGCTGGCGAAGAACGGCAAGCCTGACGGCTACTACGCATTCGGGAAGAACAAGGTGAAGTCTGTCGGGCCGGCCAACACGCGCGCGGATGCGCTGAAACAAGCGAAGGAAGGCGGCCTCAAGCCGCCGTTCACGGTCCTTGCGCTGCCGCACAACACGGTCGTTGTGACCTGCGACTCGACCGAGGCCGTCTGCCCCGGGAACCTGCCCCAGCAGGGGAACGTGATCCCGGCTCCGCCCAAGGGCAAGAGCTACTACTACCTGTTCACCCACAACCCGGACCTGAAGAAGGTCGGCGACGTCAAAGGCGTGCCCGAGCTGACGGGGTCGGACCTGAAGCTCTCGGGCACGCGGCAGGACTTCGATCCGAACACGAACGAGCCGATCGTCCTGATGCAGTTCACGGGCTCCGGTTCGCACAAGTTCCAGGAGGTCACCTCCGAGGAGTACAACCGAGGCCACAACCGGAACGGCATCCCACAGCACTTCGCGATCGTGCTCGACCACGAGATCAGGTCGTTCCCGCAGATCGACCCCACCAAGTCCGACCTCGCCGGCGGGATCAGCGGCAACGCCGAGATCTCCGGCATCGGCTCGATCGGCGAGGCGAAGGACCTGGCCCTGGTTCTGCAGACCGGCGCCCTGCCGGTCAACTTCCAGCAGATCGAGCGCACGGACGTCTCCGCAACGCTCGGTAAGGACTCGCTCAACGAGGCGAAGAAGGCCGCGCTGATCGGACTGTTGCTGGTGGCGATCTTCCTGCTCGTCGTCTACCGGTTCCTGGGCCTCGTCGCGGTGATCGGGCTCGGGATCTACGCGGCCTTCCTCTACGCGGCGATCCTGCTCTTCAACGTCACGTTGACGCTGCCGGGCTTCGCGGGACTGATCCTGACGATAGGCGTGGCCGCCGACGCGAACGTCGTGGTCTTCGAACGGATCAAGGAAGAAGTGCGCGCCGGGAAGTCCGTGCGCGCCGCGATCTCCGCGGGGTACGCCAAGGGCTTCCACACGATCATCGACGCGAACGTCGTCACATTGATCACGGCCTTCGTCCTGTTCGCGGTCGCGACCGCAGGGGTGAAGGGCTTCGCGCTGATGCTGATCATCGGGACGGTGATCTCGCTGATCACGGCGGTCGCGGCGACTCGCGCGATGCTCGGCCTCCTTTCGGATTTCTCCTGGTTCGACAACCCGCGTTTCATGGGCGCCGCGGGCCAGCAGGGGGCGAAGTGGCTGCAGATCGACTTCATGCGCCGCCGCAACACCTGGTTCGCGATCTCCGGCGTGATCATCGTCGTCGGAGTCGCGGCGCTCGCCACCAAGGGGCTCAATCTGGGGATCGACTTCAAGGGCGGCACCCAGGTGACGTTCAAGACGGCCAAGCCCGTCTCGCTGACCGACGTCCGGAACCAGGCGAAGCTGATCGGGCAGAACGATGCGGTCATCCAGGGCCGCGGCAAGACCTTCGGCAGCGACAACTACGAGAGCTTCCAGATGCGGATGAAGTCGCTCTCGCAAGCGAACCAGAACAAGCTCGGGGAGGACCTGAAGTCGAGGTACGGTCAGAACCAGAAGCTCTCACTCCAGATCACGAATGTCTCGTCGAGCTTCGGAAGACAGATCGCCCGGTCGGCGATCGTCGCGATCATCGTCTCGCTGTTACTGATCGTGCTCTACATCGCGGTCAGGTTCGACCTCAAGTTCGCCTTACCAGTGATCGTCGCGCTGCTGCACGACATCGTGATCACGGTCGGCGTTTACGCATTGACAGGACGCGAGGTGTCCAACTCGACCGTTGCCGCAGTCTTAACGGTGCTCGGTTACTCGATCTACGACACGATCATCATCTTCGACCGAATTCGCGAGAACATCCCGTTGATGAGGCGCTCGTCCTTCGCGACGATTGCCAACGTTTCGCTCTGGGAGACGATCCGCCGCTCGCTGGCGACGACCTTCATCACGCTGCTGCCGATTCTTGCTCTGCTCATCTTCGGCGGCGCGACCCTGAAGGACTTCGCGTTCGCGCTGCTCGTCGGCATCACCTCGGGCGCCTACTCGTCGATCTTCATCGCGGCGCCGCTGCTGACGATCCTGAAGGAGCGCGAGCCGGAGTTCGCACGCCGCAAGGACGTCAAGGTCGAGGGCGACGGCCGTGCCGCCGAGGTGGTCCTCGAGCAGGCCGAGGAGGCCGCCGCGGCCGAACCGTCCCCGGACCTGTCGCCGGTCGACGCGATCGAGCACGTCGTCGCCTCGGCCGAAGAGAAGCGAGAGCGCCGCCGGCAGCGGCGTCGCGCGCGTCCGCATGGCAGAACCCGCTAGGCGAATCGGAGCAGCGGTCCAGCG
>DATFXA010000076.1:0-2893 GCA_035258645.1 Gaiellaceae bacterium | reverse complement strand
GAGTGGGGGACGATGCTCAGCGACGTCAACGACTATCTGCAGACGGCGCCATGGCTCGCGATCGTCCCCGGGATTGCGATCGTGCTCTCTGTGCTCGGTTTCAACCTGATCGGCGACGGACTCCGCGAGGCGCTCGACCCGAAGCTCCGCGGACGCACTGGCAAGTTCCGCGAGCGCAGGAGGTTGTCGTATCTGGGCGTCGGTCGGCGGAAGGCGCTCCGTGGCACGTAACGAGCCACTGCTCGCCGTGGACGACCTCCGCGTCCAGTTCTGGACGGGCAGCGGCCTCGTCTACGCCGTCAACGGCGTTTCGTTCGAGGTCAACGCCGGCGAGACGCTCGGGATCGTCGGCGAGTCGGGGTGCGGCAAGAGCGTGACGGCTCTCGCGCTCCTCGGTTTGCTGCCGCGCGCGGGCCGGGTTACCTCCGGCACGGCTCGTTTCGCCGGCCGGGACCTGATCAAGCTGAAGGACCGAGAGATGCGCCGGCTGCGAGGACGGCAGATCGCGATGATCTTCCAGGACCCGATGACGAGCCTGAACCCGGTGCTGACGATCGGGCGCCAGATCAGGGAACCGCTCGAGACCCACTTCGGGTTGAGCCGTAAGCAGGCGAACGCGCGCGCGGCCGAGCTGCTCGACCGCGTCGGCATTCCGAGCCCGAAGGCGCGCCTGATCGACTACCCGCACCAGTTCTCGGGCGGGATGCGCCAACGGGCGATGATCGCCATGGCGCTCGCCTGCAAGCCGAAGCTCCTGATCGCCGACGAGCCTACGACCGCGCTCGACGTGACGATCCAGGCGCAGATCCTGACGATTCTGCGCGAGCTTGTCACCGAGGAGGACACCGCGCTGATCATGATCACCCACGACCTCGGCGTCGTCGCCGGCATGTGCGAGCGCGTCAACGTGATGTATGCCGGCATGTTCATGGAGACCGGCTCGGCCGAGCAGCTGTTCGAGAACCCACGCCACCCGTATACGCTCGGGTTGCTCCAGAGCGTGCCGCGACTCGACGCTGCTCGGAAGGGCAAGCTGCAGGCGATCGAAGGCGCGCCGCGCAACATGTTGCAGCCCCCGAGCGCCTGTCCGTTCCAGCCGCGCTGCCGCTACGAGGTCGACCTTTCCCGCAAGCAGGTTCCGCCACTCGTCGAGATCGAGCCGGGGCACAAGCTCGCATGCTTCAACCCCATCCCGGCCGGGGAGTGGGAGCGGACGCGGGTGGCCGCGACCGCGTGAGCGCGACGGAAGCAGGCACCAACGGAGCCGGCCCGCTCGTCGAGCTCGACGAGGTCAAGCAGTACTTTCCGATCAAGAGCGGCCTCGTCCTCGACCGCCACATCGGCGACGTCCGCGCGGTCGATGGCGTCTCGCTGACGATCGGGCGCGGGGAGACTCTCGGCCTCGTGGGCGAGTCGGGCTGCGGGAAGTCGACGGTCGGCAGAACGATTCTGCGCCTCTACAACCCGACCGCCGGCCGCATCGTCTTCGACGGGCGCGACATCACACGCCTCGGCGAGGGGGAGCTGCGGCCGCTGCGCCGGCGGATGCAGATGGTCTTCCAGGACCCGTTCGCCTCGCTCAATCCACGCCACAGCGTCGGGCGGATCGTCGGCGAGCCGCTCCGGACGCACGGAATCGGGTCCGGCCGGCGGGAGACGGGCGCGCGAGTCCGCGAGCTGCTGGAGACGGTTGGCCTGCCTGCCGACGCCGCGACTCGGTACCCGCACGAGTTCTCGGGCGGCCAGCGCCAGCGGATCGGGCTCGCCCGCGCGCTCGCGGTCAATCCCGACTTCATCGTCGCCGACGAGCCGGTCTCGGCGCTCGACGTCTCGATTCAGGCACAGATGATCAACCTGTTCGAGCAGCTTCAGGAGGACTTCGGGCTCACGTACCTCTTCATCGCCCACGACCTCGCCGTCGTCCGCCATATCTCCGACCGGATCGTGGTGATGTACCTCGGCTCGATCATGGAGGTCTCACCCGCCGAAGAGCTCTACGACAACCCGCTCCATCCCTACACCGTCTCCCTGCTCTCGGCCGTGCCGATTCCGGACCCGGTGGTCGAGAAGCAACGCAAGTCGATCCTGCTCGCGGGAGACGTCCCGAGCCCGGCGAATCCACCGTCCGCGTGCCGTTTCCACACACGCTGCCCCTACGTACAGCCGACGCGCTGCCGCGATGAGGTGCCGCCGCTCCGCAAGATCAGCACGGGCCACGAGGTCGCCTGCCACTGGGCCGAGGAGATAACGGCCGGCCAGATCCAGCGGCATGAGCTGAAGCCGGTCTTCGATCCCGGCATCGTCGAACCCGCGGCCGAGCCGCCGCCGACTTAAGTTTCCCGCTTACAAACGTGGCAACCCCCCGTTCGGGTTAGCTCAAACCGCTAAAGCGCCCTGGCCATGCGGCCGATAGCCCAAGCGTGGACGCTGCCGAGCGCAAGGAGATCCTCAACCGTTACCGCGACCATTCGCGCCGCTTTGAGGCGGTTGCTCAGAAACGTGGCAACAACGGTGCAGAGGTGATTCCCTTCGCCGGCCCCCTCCAGGAGCTGGAACAGGAGCCGACCGCCCG
The DNA here is from genome assembly GCA_035258645.1 of Gaiellaceae bacterium. Lineage (GTDB taxonomy): Bacteria > Actinomycetota > Thermoleophilia > Gaiellales > Gaiellaceae > 13-2-20CM-68-14. The sequence goes on along the minus strand of DATFXA010000076.1, from coordinate 321 downwards.
CGAGCTCGAGGTGCTACAGCTCATCTCAGACGGACTCGTCAACAGGGAAATCGGCCACCGGCTGTTCCTCTCGGAGGAGACTGTGAAGTCCCACGTTCGCCATTTGCTCGCAAAGCTGCAGGCGCGGTCACGCGCACACGCGGTCGCCGTCGGCTTTCGCCGCGGTCTGATCGCGTAACCGCACAGGGAAGACAGCAACCCACCCAGTTCGGTGGGCAAGCGCGACTTCCTGCGGGTCTTTCCACAACTCTTGTGGATATCCCTCAACAGGGGGATGTCAACAAGGTGTGGAAAACAGAAGCTACGCGGGCTTTACCAGTC
>DATFXA010000075.1:0-2461 GCA_035258645.1 Gaiellaceae bacterium | reverse complement strand
AGCTCTCCCGGTGATCACGACGTCCGCGTTCACGTACGACTGCGTAAAGATCGTGTCGAAGCCGTTGTTGATCGTGTCCGTGAGGATGTAGGTGCCGCTGATCATCGCGACCCCAAGCACGATCGCGATCGCCGTCAGCGAAGCCCTGACCTTGCGGCCGGCCAGGCCTTTCAGCGCGACCGTCAGCATCGGTGCCTTCTCCCGTAGCGATCTCGCGTTTCTGGCGAGTGGCCGGGGTCGTCAGGCAAGGACGCAGGGGGCGTCCATATCCGTAGATATGGGCGCGACTGAGGACGCCGCGTGGCGGGGCCAGACACCGCCAGAACTGCCCTGACTGTTGCCGAAGGAGGCACTAATCTCTCGCGAGCTCTTCCATGGCGGCGATCACCACGCCCGGCTCGGAGCGCGGCAGGTCGCGGACGATCAGGCCGTCCGCGAGGAAGAGGATCCGATCGGCGATCGCGGCCGCACGCGGCTCGTGCGTGACCATGACCGTCGTCTGGCCGTACGAGTCGACCGAGTTCCGCAGTAGCTCGAGGATCTCCTCGCTCGTCTTCGAGTCGAGGTTCCCGGTCGGCTCGTCTGCGAACACGACCGTGGGCCTTGAAACGACCGCCCGCGCGATCGCGACCCGCTGCTGCTGCCCACCGGACAGCTCGGCTGGCCTGTGATCCCGCCGGTCATCCAGCCCGACGGTCTTCATCAGCCCGTCGAACCACTCCTTGTCCGGCTTCTCGCCGGCGATCGTCAGCGGGAGCAGGACGTTCTCTTCGGCGGTCAGCATCGGAAGCAGGTTGAAGAACTGGAAGACGAAGCCGATGTGCTTGCGGCGTAGCTTGGTGATCTCTGTGTCGTTGAGCTCGCCCAGGCGAGTACCGGCCAGTACGACGTAGCCGTTCGTCGGCTTGTCGAGCGCGGCGAGGATGTGCATAAGCGTCGACTTGCCCGACCCCGAAGGGCCCATCACGGCCGTCAGCTTGCCGCTCGTTACCTCGAGACTGACCCCGCGGAGGGCGTCGACCGCGGTGTCGCCTTCTCCGTAGCGGCGAGTCAGCTCGTGGGCCTCGACGACCGGCCCGGCGTGCAGCTTGTCGGCCGCAGCTGTCACTGCAGTAGCGATCGATTCACTCATGTCCTCTCCCTGGTCCGGATCAGTAGGGACCCTTGCACGGTACCGATGTGGAGACAAGGGTTGGTCGGGCCGGTGCTAGCGTTGGTCCGGTGAGCACGGTCGCGTTCGACGTTGCTTCCATCCGTTCACGCTTCTCGGCCCTCCGAACCGAGCTAGCGTTCTTCGACGGCCCGGGCGGCACCCAGGTCCCGGACATCGTGATCGAGTCGATCGCGGGCTATCTGCGCGAGTCGAACGCGAACGTCAGCGGGCCGTACGAGACGAGCAGACGGACCGAACAGCTCGTCGAGGAAGCGAGGCTCAACGCCGGCGGGTTCCTGGGCTGCTCCACGGAAGAGGTGATCTTCGGGGCCAACATGACGACACTGAACTTCGCGCTGTCGCGCACGGTCGCCAGGCAGTGGTCCGAGGGCGACGAGGTCGTCGTCACGCGGCTGGACCACGACGGCAACGTTTCGCCGTGGCTGGAGCTCGCGCACGACCTTGGGCTGGTCGTCCGCTTCGCGGATATCCACGAGGACACGACGCTCGATCTCGACGACCTGGCCGCGCAACTCAACGACCGCACGCGCGTCGTCGCCTTCCCGTGGGCCTCGAACGCGGTCGGAACGCTCGTGGACGTGGCACGCGTCACCGAGCTCGCCCACGATGCGGGGGCGCTCGCCTGGGTCGACGCCGTGCACTACGCGCCGCACGGCCCGATCGACGTCGGCGCCGTGGGGGCGGACGTCCTGATCTGCTCGCCCTACAAGTTCTACGGGCCGCACCTTGGACTCGCGTTCGGCAAGGCGGAGCTGCTGGAACGCTGGCTGCCGTACAAGGTTCGCCCCGCCTCAGACCAGCCGCTCGGGCACCGCTTCGAGACCGGAACCCTCCCGCACGAACTGCTTGCGGGCTTCGTAGCCGCGGTCCAGTACGTCGACTCGATTGGCTGGGAGGGGATCCAGGCACACGAGCACGAACTCGGCGATCGCTTCCTGAACGGGCTGCCCGACAGCTGCACGCTCTACGGCCTGAGCAGCATGGACGGGCGGGTCTCGACCTTCGCGTTCAACGTCGAGGGCCACTCCCCCCGCGCCGTCGCCGAGCACCTCGGCGCGCGCAACCTCGCCGTCTGGCAGGGGAACTACTACGCGGTCGAAGTGATGAAGCGGCTCGGCCTGGACGAGGGCGCGGTGCGCGCCGGGATCGTCCATTACAACACGGCCGCCGAGGTCGACCGGCTGCTCCACGAGCTCGAGCAGCTCTAGCTCTGCTGGGTCACCGGCCGTCCCGCCCAGCGGGAAGCGGCGCTTGCGCGCGCGTAGCTTCGGGCGGCCTGCTCGTCGA
>DATFXA010000074.1:0-17158 GCA_035258645.1 Gaiellaceae bacterium | reverse complement strand
GGGGATGCTCTTCACGGGCTCGAAGATCTTCACTTCGCTCGGCATCGGCGCAATGATCGTCGTGTTCGTCTCGATGATCGGCTCACTCACCGTGCTCCCCGCTCTCCTCGGGAAGCTCGAGGACCGGATCGATCGCGGCATTGTGGGGGTTGTTGTCGCCGGGATCGTTCGGATGATGCGGCCGCTCCGCTGGGAGCCTCGCTTCTTGCTCCGGCTCCGTGACCGCAGGACGCTGCTGCAGCGGTTGAAGGGTAACCGCAGGGAATCTCGCGTCTGGGGCGCACTGCTCCGTCCCGCTTTGCGATGGCCGGCAGTCGCGGCTCTCGGGTCCGCCGCGTTCCTCGCGGTGCTCGCCCTGCCGGCGTTCGGCATGCACACGAGCCTGCCCGGCTTCAACGACCTGCCGCGAAGCCTGGCCGTGGTCAAGACCTACGACAAGATCCAGAGGGCGTTCCCGGGCAGCCAGGCCCCCGCAGAAGTCGTCGTCAAGGCCAAGGACGTGACCTCGCCTCCGGTTAGATCGGCGCTCGTCGACTTGCGGCGCCGCGCCGTCGCGACGCCGTCGATGGGTGGCCCGATCCGCACCATCGTCAATCGCGACCACACGGTCGCCCAGGTCGAGATCCCGCTCGCCGGGGACGGTGACGACGCTCGTTCGACCGCGGCATTGAGCACACTCCGCTCGAAGCTCATCCCGGCGGCCCTCGGCGGCCTGCAAGGCGCCGAGTACGCCGTCACGGGCGAAACCGCCGGCAACCACGACTTCAACGAGACGATCAAGGCGAGAGCTCCGATCGTGTTCGCCTTCGTGCTGGGCCTCGCCTTCCTGCTGCTCCTCGTCACCTTCAGGTCGATCGTGATCCCGGTCAAGGCGATCCTGCTCAACCTGCTCTCGGTGGGTGCGGCGTACGGCGTCCTGGTCTGGATCTTCCAGGACGGGCATCTCCAAGGGCTGCTCAACTTCCACTCCAACGGAGCCGTCGCCTCGTGGGTGCCACTGTTTCTCTTCCCCGTGCTATTCGGACTGTCGATGGACTACCACGTGTTCATCCTCAGCCGGGTGAAGGAGCTCGTCGACGAGGGAGTGCCGACGGAGGACGCCGTGAAGCGAGGGATCGGTTCCACGGCCGGCACCGTCACGAGCGCGGCCGCGGTGATGGTCGCCGTGTTCGCGATCTTCGCGACGCTCCAGCAGCTCGACATCAAGCAGATGGGCGTCGGCCTCGCGGTTGCCGTTTTCCTCGACGCGACGCTGATTCGCGCCGTCTTGCTGCCGGCGACGATGAAGCTCCTCGGCGACTGGAACTGGTATCTGCCGCGGTGGCTGCGATGGCTGCCCTCGCGGAAACAGCACGAGAGCTACGGGAGGCCCGCGGTTGAGCTTCGCTAACCGCATCCGGGCCCTGACCTACCTGATCACGGCGGTGCCGCTTGGGACCCTCGGCGCCGTCGTGATCCTCGTCGGGTGGACGCTGACGCCGCTCCTTGCGATCACACCGGCCGTCGTCCCCGTCCTGATCGGATTCCGCGCCGCGATCGGCTGGGTCGCCGGAGTGGAGGCATCGCTGGCCCACTCGCTGCTCGGCGTCCGTGTGAGCCCTCGTACCCGAACGCGCTCCCGCCGCGGCTTCTGGGGGCAGGCACTCGACATCGTCGCGGACGGAGAGTTCGCCAAGCAGCAGGTCTTCTCGCTCTTCCGCTTCGCGTTCGGCGGTCTCCTCGCGATCGCCGAGGTCTCTCTGATCGGCGCGGCGGTGGCTGCGATCGCGATGCCGGTGTACTACTCCTCGTCCCACCCGGACGTCAACGGCTGGCATGTCGACACGCTCTGGAAGGCGCTCGTGTACGTGCCGGCCGGGGTCGTGGTGCTCGCGCTCGCGCTCTACCTGCTCCGTCCGCTCGCGGCGAGCTCGCAGTGGCTCGCGCGCCGGCTTCTGGACAGCCCGGACGGGGCAATCACGAGGTCATCCGACCAAGCCGGACGACCGCCCTCGGTCATGTCAACCTCCGTACCGGAGGCGACGAGGCTGGCGCGTCGCCAGGCTCTCGCCATTCACACCGTCGTCTACGTCGCGGTCAACGCGCTGCTGATCGTGATCTGGGCGGCGACGACACGCGGCTACTTCTGGCCGGCCTGGCCGCTGATCGCGCTCTTCCTGCCGCTCTCGATCCACGCTTGGGTTCAGGCCGTCGACGAACAACCCGCGCTGATCCGGCGTGGTCAAACCCGAGCCTTCGCGATCCACGAAGGGGTCTTCGCGAGCTTCGCCCTCTTCTACGTCTTTCTCTGGTTGGCCAGCGGGGGCGGTTACTTCTGGCCGATGTGGCCGATCATCGGGCTCGCGCTCATCCTGCTCGGTCACCGGATCCTCATTGCAGTCAGGCAACGGCAGGGGGAGCTCGAGGAGCGGATCGGCGTGCTCGAGGACACGCGCGCGGAGGCCGTCGACCAGCAGGAGGACGAGCTCCGGCGGATCGAGCGTAATCTCCATGACGGCGCCCAGGCGCGGCTCGTGGCGCTCGGCATGAGCCTGGGCATGGCCGAGCAGAAGTTGAAGGCGGACCCGGAGGCTGCTCTCGCACTCATCGAGGACGCCCAACGAGGGGCGCGGGAGGCGCTCGAGGAGCTACGCGATCTTGCCCGCGGGATTCACCCGCCGGTCCTCACGGATCGCGGCCTCGCCGCCGCGTTGGCGACGCTCACCGACCGGAACCCGCTCGACGTCGAGCTCGACGTCGATCTCCTGGAACGTCCGCCCGCCGTTGTCGAGACCGCCGCCTACTTCGTCGTCGCCGAGGCGCTCGCGAATGCGACGAAGCATTCTGGCGCAACCCGGGTCGAGATCACGGTTCATCGCCGTGACGGCTCGCTCGAAGTCGAAGTCATCGATGACGGACACGGCGGAGCAAACCCCTCGGGTACGGGCCTGAAGGGCCTCGCCCGGCGCGTGCGGGCACTCGACGGGACGCTCGAGATCACGAGCCCGGCCGGCGGGCCGACGGTTCTGAGGGCGGAGTTGCCGTGCGAGTCGTGATCGCGGAGGATCTCGCGCTCCTTCGCGACGGGCTCGTCCGGCTTCTCCGCGACAACGGCTTCGAGGTGGTCGCGGCGGTCCAGGACGGCGACAGCCTGGTCGAGACGATCGCCGAAGAGCGGCCCGAGATAGCGATCGTCGACATCCGCCTGCCTCCAACCTTCCGCGACGAGGGGCTTCGCGCCGCCCTCGAAGCGCGGCGGCGCATTCCTGAGACCGCGATCCTGATCGTCTCCCAGTACGTCGAGCACACCTACGCGAACGAGCTGCTCGCCGACGGCCGCGGCGGGATCGGTTACCTGCTGAAGGACCGGATCATGGACGTGGACGAGTTCGTCGAGGCCGTCCGCCGCGTGGCGAACGGTGGGACGGCGCTCGACCCGGAGGTTGTCTCGCAACTCCTCTCACGGCGCCGCGCCGACGGGCCACTCGAGCACCTCACGCCTCGGGAGCGCGAGGTGCTCTCCTTGATGGCCGAAGGCCGTTCGAACGCGGGCATTGCCAAGGAGCTCGTCCTAACCGTAGGTGCGGTCGAGAAGCATGTCGCGAACATCCTCAGCAAGCTCCGGCTTCCGCCGTCCGAGGACGACCATCGCCGCGTGCTGGCGGTCGTCACCTACCTCCGCGGCGAGCGCGACTAGTGCAGCGTGTCCTCGAGGACCGTGTCCGGCGCAATCGCGTATTGCGGCGCGCGCGACATCGCGGTCAGCCGCGAGACGGCCTCGAGCGTCTCGCCCCCCTCGACCAGGCGCTCCAGCTCGGCCAGCTCGTCGTCCAACCATGCAGCGTCGACGACCGGCCCGCGGACGCGGCGGATCTTCGGATGCGTGGTCGCGAAGACCTGCTCGCCCTCGCCCCAGAGCTCTTCGTGCAGCTTCTCGCCGGGGCGGGTGCCGACGAAGTCGATCCCGATCTCGCCGGCGTCCTTGCCCGAGATCCGGATCATCTGCTCGGCGAGGTCGACGATCTTGACCGGCTCACCCATGTCGAGGACGAAGACGTGCCCCTCCCCGCCGATCGCGCCGGCCTGGATGACGAGCGAGGCCGCCTCGGGGATCGTCATGAAGAAACGCGTCATCTCCGGGTGTGTGACCGTGACCGGGCCGCCCCGCGCGATCTGCCGGCGGAAGATCGGGATGACGCTGCCGGACGACCCCAGCACGTTGCCGAAACGAACGGCGACAAACCGGGTCGAGATGTCTTCGCGGGCGCCGTACGCCTCGACCACCCACTCGCAGACGGCCTTCGACTGGCCCATCACAGTCTTCGGATTGACGGCCTTGTCGGTCGAGACGAGCACGAAGCGGTGGGCGCCGTGCTCGACCGCGGCGTCGGCGACGACCTTCGTCGCGAGCGCATTGTTCCGTACCGACTCGAGTGGGTTGGCCTCCATCAGCGGCACGTGCTTGTAGGCCGCGGCGTGGAAGACGACGCTCGGCTCGTAGCGCTCGAAAACCTGGTTCATCTTCGTGGCGTTGCCGACATCGGCGAGCACGGGGACGGCAGCCGAGAAGCCGCGTTCGTCGACCAGCTCTCGCTCGACCTCGAAGAGGGCGGTCTCGCCGAGCTCGACCAGGATCAGCCGCTGCGGTCCCAGACGCGTCAGCTGGCGGCAGAGCTCGGAGCCGATCGAGCCACCTGCGCCTGTGACGAGCACGGTCTTGCCCTCGACGTACGGCGCGGCCGAGTCGAGGTCGACGTCGACCGGCTCGCGACCGAGGACGTCTTCGACCTGGACCGGCCGGATCTGGGCGGCGAGGTCGATCTCCCCCGAGATCAGCTCGTGCAGCCCCGGCAGCGTCTTGACCGGCACCCCATGCTCGCGCGTCGTCGTCACCACAGAACGGCGGAACTCGCCCGAGGCAGTCGGGACGGCAATCAGGACCTCGTCCGGCCTGTTGTCGCGCAGCAGGTGCGGCAGGTCGGCAGTCGTGCCCAGCACCCGCACGCCGTGGATGCGGATGTTTTTCTTGCGCGGGTCGTCGTCGACGAGCCCGATCGGCGTGTAGCCGAGCTGCTGATTTCGGTGCATCTCGCGGATCGTGTCGCGTGCCGCCTCGCCTGCACCGATAACTAGCACCTCCTTGCCGCGCGCGACCAGGCGCCCGGGCGTCGGCCGCTCGAAGACAGAGCGCGCGATCAAACGGGAGCCGGCGACGAAGGCGAGCAGGAGCAGCCAGTCCATTACGGCAACCGAGCGCGGCAGGCGCACCTGGGCGACCGGGTTGGCGAAGTAAACGGTCACGGAAGCCACTAGCGAAGCGACGGTGACACCACGCGCCGCGCTCCACATGTCGCGTGTGGACACGTAGCGCCACCAGCGGTCGTAGAAGCCGAAGAGGATGAAGACCAGCAGCTTGATCCCGACGACGATCAGCACCGTCTTCGCAAACAGCGTGTGGTAGTACCGCGGAACGCCCTGGTCGAAGCGGAGCTCGAAGGCGAGCCACCAGGCAAGCGCGATCAGTCCGCCATCAGCGACGACCTGCCAGATTCGGTGGCGATTGATCGGAATCACGCTGATCCCAGGGCCCGTAAGGCGGAGGCTTCTCGCACGACGGCCACGACTTGCTCCTGAACCTCGGCTGGAATCCCGGCCCACATCGGCAGCGCAAGGTTCTCACGTGAGGCCTTCTCGGTCTCGGGCAAGAAGCCCTCTTCGAGCCCAAACGGCCTCAGAGCAGGCTGCAGGTGCGTCGGGGTCACGTAGTAGGACGCGTTCGCGATCGCCGCGGCGGACAGCGCCTCGGCGAACCGTGTGCGCTCGGGCGTACGGACGACATACATGTGGTACACGTGCCCGGGCTCGTCCTCGGGCAGCTCGCAGAACTCGCCGAGCCCGAGCTCCGCGTAGCGCGCCGCCGCCTCGCGGCGCGCCCGATTCCAGCCGTCGAGCTCGCCCAGGAACAGCCGCAACGCGGCAGCCTGAAGCTCGTCGAGCCGGGAGTTGGTGCCCACATAGGTGAAGGTCTTCTTGTCGCGCGACCCGTGGAAGCGGAGCATCCGCACCCGGTCCGCGAGCTCCTCATCCGTCGCGGCCACGAGGCCTCCGTCGCCGAGCGCGAACAGGTTCTTCGTCGGGAAGAAGCTGAAGGTCGACGCAACCCCGGTCGTCGCGACCCCCTGCGCGCCGAAGGCCTGCGCCGCGTCCTCGATGATCGGGATCTCGAGCAGCTCGAGCCCGGCGAGGTCGGCGGGGCGGCCGAACAGGTGGACGGGCATGATCGCCCGCGTCCTCTCCGTCACCTTCGCGGCGACGTCCTCGGGATCGACGTTCAGCGTCACCGGGTCGATGTCTGCGAAGACGGGAGTGGCGCCGGTGCGCATGATCGCCTCTGCCGTCGCATAGAACGTGAACGACGGGCAGATCACCTCGTCCCCGGCACCGATCTTCATCGCGTCGAGGACGAGCACGATCGCATCGGTGCCGTTGCCGACCCCGATCGTCCGCGGCACACCGAGGTAGGCGGCCGCTTCCTCCTCGAACGCCTGCACGTTGGGCCCTAGGATCAGGGTGCCGGAGTCGAGCACATCCTGGAACCGTTCGAGAATCTGCGGAATCAGGCGCTCGTACTGCGCCCGAACGTCAACGAGAGGGACCGGCACCGCGGGCCAGTGTAGAGGACGTGGGGGAATCACATGGTTCCCCCACGTGCCCCCTCTTTATCGCCGAAACTCGGATGGGTCGGGTTTTGGCTGACCCGGACGCACGCGGCGCAAGACGAGGTATGCGACGAGTGCGATCGCGATTGCAAGGACCGCGTATTCCGCGTAGGCAAAGTCGTGATGGAAGTGCTCGTAGCTCGACCCGAGCGCCCAGCCTGCACCCGCGATTGCGAAGCACCAGATGGCCGAACCCAGAAAGGTGAGCACGGTGAAGGGAACGATCGGCATCCGCACTACCCCGGCCGGGATCGAGATGAACGAGCGCACCACCGGCGTCAGCCGACCGAGGAAGACCGCCCAGGCGCCCCAGCGCTCGAACCAGCGGTCTGCCCGTTCGAGCTTCGACCGGTCGAGGTGGAACCAGCGACCACGTTCCTCGAGCAGCGGTCGGCCCGCGTAGGCGCCGATCCCCCAGCCCACGAGCGAACCGACCGTGTAGCCGATCGTTCCTGCCAGCGACATCGCCACGTACGCCCAAAAGTGCGAGTCGATTCGGTCGCCGAAGAGCACGACGTGCTGGCCGGAGAAGGCACCTGCCGCGAGGGCGCCCGCGTAGAGCATCACGAGCTCGCTCGCTGCCGGAAAGACCGCGTCGATTGCCATCAGCACAAACACGGCGTAGAGGCCGTGGTCGCCGATGAACGACGTCACCGAGCTCGTCAAGGACGCGACCACCACCACGTGGACGCTAGCGGTGGGCCAGGAACGACTGGGTCAGGTCGGTTGGGCCGAACTGGTTCTGCGCGCGAACGTGGAGGACGTAACGCCCGCCGTAGACGAGGTTCCCTCGCCGGTCGCGCCCGTCCCAATGCACGCGGGCGGTACCAGCCCTGATTTTCGCGCTGCCGAGCTTTCGCACGACGACCCCGTTCGTGCTCTCGACGCGCGAGGTCACCGTCGCGGCACGGGTCAGCTTGAAGGTGCCGAGCGTGATCCGGCGTCCCGCCCGCACGAGAACCGTTCGCGGCACGCGCAGGTTCGCGAGCGTGTTGTTCACCCAGAAAGGCTGGTCCGTGGACGACTGACGGCCGAGGTCGTCCAGCGCCGTGACGACCCAGTGCCAGCGGCCTTCGGTGTCGACCGTCCCGTCCGGCTTCGTTGCAGTCCACGAGAACTTGTACGTCCCTGCCGCCTGCGGGCCGCTCTGGGTGAAGCGGGCGATGCCGTCTGCGCCAATGATCCTGGCGGTCACGGTCGACGGGCGAACGACCTTGTAGCTGAGCTGCTCGCGATCGCCGACCCCGTCGCCGTTCGGCGACAGCACGGGCTCCGACGGGGGCGGCACGTAGACCCCGGCGTAGGAGACGAGCAAGGCCTCCGAGATCGCGCGCTCCCCGCTTGGATCCGAGGGCCGGTTCAGCAACTGTCCGTCGAAGGCCATCGTCGTCGAGTTGCCGGGCTCGAGGCCGGAACCGGTCACGCAACCCAGCCGGACGAGCTCCTGGGCGAGCTCGTAGTTCGTCAGGCCAACGCTGTATCCGACCTGCCCGCCGTCCACGGCAAGCATGACGATCGAGCCGTCCCGGCGCTGCCCAACCGCGGAGCGCGCAAGGCGCGGTGCGAGCACCGTCGCGGAGAAGTCCTCGAAAGCACGGAAAACGGCCTTGCCGTTTCGGACGAGCAGCGGGCCGCCGCCGAGCGCATCGACATCGGTGTCCCACCCGGAGCTGAGGACGTAGCGGATGACGACCCGGGCGCCGGGCGGCGCCTCGGCGTCGAGCTTCTGGGCAGAGCCACCCGTCGCCGAGAGAACGGCTCCGCCGGCGGGAATCGGGGTGTTGCCGCCCTGGGTGAACTGGACGACGTTGCCGCTCACATCCGTCCCGGGCGTCAGCGCCGCAAAGGGAAAGATGACCGCCTCGGTGGCGCCAGCCGCCGGCGGCGTGGCCGCTCCCCACGCCGGCGTGTAGAGGGTGATCCCTCCCTGGTTCGCGGGTTCGTTCAGGCCGGTCAGCGGCCGGCGCTGGCCACGTCCTTGCCAGAACGCGTTCCAGGCCGCGTGACGGACGTCCAGCGTTCCGTTCGGCTCGATCCCAATGCTCGACCGAGCCGAGTTCGGAACCGACTGCAGAACCCGGTTCTGCATCACGATTCCGTCGGGACGTCCGTCCGCGGCGTTGAAGAAGTCACCGTTGATGCCCGCCACCGTCGCCGACGGAGACGACAGGCGTTCGATACCGGTCAGTCGCTGCTTGCCCGAGATCGCATTGTCGGAAAGGGCCGGGTGCAGGCTCCAGAGCCCTCCCGGCCTCGGCGCCACGAGCGCGTGCACGACGACCGCCCCATGGGGCGTGAACAGGAGCTGGCGCGTGTAGGTGAGGCCTGGCAACAGGGTCTGCGGGGACGCGTTCGCGGGCGCGGCGAAGACGCACGCCAGCAACACTGCGATGAGGACCCGGCGCAGCAAAGACTTGACCCCGCGGGAAGGTAGCCGAAATTTCATGAGGATCAAGACTCCTTGGGTAGCGAAGGCGGCCGTCCTGGCGGCGGTCGTGGCGCTCAGCGGCTGCAGTTCGGCGCAAAACCAGGGTGCCCCGGCCCGACAGGCGGCGGAGGGAAAGCCGCGCCCGGCGGCGCCGGCGAGGCCACGCGTCGTCCATCCGCACAACCGCCCGGTGCCGATCCTGATGTACCACGTCGTCGGCACGGCTCCCCCGGGGGCGCCCTTCCCGAGCCTATACGTCCGGCGGGCGGATTTCGCCGGGCAGCTCTCGTGGCTTCGCGCACACGGCTTCCACGCGATCTCGCTCCAGCGCGTCTACGACTACTGGCGTCACGGCTACGCGCTACCGCAAAGGCCCGTCGTCCTCACCTTCGACGACGGCTACCGCGAGGACTTCACGAACGTCCGGCCGCTGCTGGCGCGCCGGCACTGGCCCGGCGTCCTCAACCTCGCCGTCCGCAACCTGCTCGACGGGAAGCTGACCGTTCCCCAGATTCGGCTGATGATCCGACAGGGCTGGGAGGTCGACGCCCACACGATCAACCACCTCGACCTGACGACGCTCGCGGCCCCCTCGCTCCAGCACGAGGTTGTCGGCTCGCGGCGGTGGATCCGGCGACGTTTCCACGTCCCGGTCGACTTCTTCTGCTACCCGTCAGGCCGCTACGACGCGCAGGTGCTCGCCGCGGTCCGCTCCGCCGGATTCCTCGGGGCGACGACCGAGGGTCCAGGCGCTGCCTCGCCGCGAGACGGCTTCCTGACGTTGCCCCGGATTCGCGTCGAGGGGTCGGACGGCGTCTCGGGCCTTGCCGCGAAGCTCGGCGCCTACGGTTAGGTTTGTGACGTGAGCACGCTACGCGTCCGGTTTGGCTGGAGAACTCGGGTCGGAATTCCTTCCTTGGTTCAACGAAACGCTCCCGAGGTTGGCGATGGGTAGAGCCGCCGTGGCCACCCGGACGGAGCTAGTCGACGATCTGATCGCGCGGTTTCCGCACATTCCGCACGAGGCGGTGCTGAAAGAGGACCTCCTTCGTACCGGCTTCGCCTTCGACGAGTCCGCGCTCACCGACAACCTGGACGGCGAGGTCAAGCCGAAGTCGTACTTCATCTTCTCGTTCGACCAGAAGCCGCTGGCCGAGCTCGGCGAGGCCGCCAAGCGGCGACCGCCCGAGGAGGTGGCGCTGACGGGCGGCCCGTATGGTCTGCGCCGGACGATCGTCTCCGTCCGGGTCAATCCCAGCTCGCCCTATCGCGTCTCGGCCGCCGACGGAAGCTTGACCCTCTCGCTCGAGGGGCGCGAGATCGCCGACGTCGGGCTGCCGCCGATGCCCGAGTACTACCGCCACCCGCTCGCGAACGGCAAGACCGTGATGGAGACGGCGCCGACGATCCAGTGGGGCTATCTGATCTATCTGACCGTGCTGCGGCTCTGCCAGTACTTCGGCGCCCATGAGGAGTGCGGCTTCTGCGACATCAACCACAACTGGCGCCAGCACAAGCGCGAAGGCCGACCGTACACGGGCGTCAAGCCGGTGGAGGACGTGCTGGAGGCGCTGGCCCTCATCGACCGCTACGACAACGGGGTCAGCACGGCATACACCCTGACCGGGGGCTCGGTCACGAGCACCGTCGACGGGCTCGCCGAGGCCGACTTCTACGGGCGCTACGCGCAGGCGATCGAGGAGCGCTTCCCCGGCCGCTGGATCGGCAAGGTCGTGGCGCAAGCGCTGCCGCGAGAGGACGTCCAGCGGTACAAGGATTACGGGATCACGATCTACCACCCGAACTACGAAGTCTGGGACAAGCGGCTGTTCTCGCTGATCTCACCGGGGAAGGAGCGCTACGTCGGCCGGGAGGAGTGGCACCGGCGGATCTTCGACGCCGCCGAGGTCTTCGGCCCTCGCTACGTGATCCCGAACTTCGTCGCCGGCGTCGAGATGGCCAAGCCCTTTGGGTTCCGGACCGTCGCCGAAGCTATCGCCTCGACGACGGAAGGGCTCGATTACTTCATGAGCCGAGGCATTACCCCGCGGTTCACCACGTGGTGCCCCGAGCCGACAACGCCGCTCGGTCGGGACAATCCTGATGGGGCGCCGCTCGAGTACCACATCCGCTTGCTGGAGGCCTACCGGGCCGCGATCGAGCGGCACGGCCTCGGACCGCCGCCCGGTTACGGGCCTTCGGGGCCCGGCAAAGCGGTCTTCTCGGTCAGTTCGTTCATGGACTCGCTCGAGCAGGTGCCGGCATGAGCCGGATCTCGGTCGACGACGCCCGTGCGCTGTGGCAAGCGCCGGACGAGGAGTTGATCGCCCGCGCGAACGAAGTCCGGGACCGCTACCACGAGCCGAAGCGCGCCACTTACATGGTGATGCGGATCATCAACTACACGAACGTCTGCGTCGCCCAGTGCGACTACTGCGCCTTCTACGTGCTGCCGAATCAGAGCGGCGGTTACGTGCTTTCGCGCGACGACGTGTTCGCAAAGATCGACGAATTGGTCGAGCTCGGGGGCGACCTCGTCGCCTTCAACGGGGGCTTCAACCCCCGGCTACCGCTCGACTACTACTGCGACCTCTTCGCCTCGGTGCGCGACCGCTATGGCGAGCGGGTCGAGTTCTACGCGCTGACGGTTGCAGAGTTCGTGTTCCTCGCCGATCGTGCCGGCCTGTCGTACGCGGACACGGCGACACGGCTGCGCGACGCCGGCGTACATTGGGTCACGGGCGGCGGTAGCGAGATCTTGACCGAAGACTTCCGCGCCCGGCACGCCAAGTGGAAGTACACGGTCGCCGACTACGTCGCCGCCCAGCGAGCGATCGTCGAGAGCGGCATGCGCACGACGGCGACGATGGTGATCGGCTTCGACGAGACGCTTGACGAACGCCTCGAGCACCTGCAGCGCACACGCGACTTCCAGGACGAGACCGGCGGCCTCTTCTCCTTCCTCTGCTGGACGTACAAGCCGTACGGCACGGCCTTCGGCGGCCGCGAGATCCCGCCGCCGGAGTACTGGCGCCACATCGCGCTCTCGCGGATCTTCCTCGACAACGTGCCGCACATCCGGACGTCGGTTCTGACGCAGAACGAGGAGGCGTTCCGCGCACTCGACTACGGCGCCGACGACTTCGACCTGCCGATCGAGGATGAGGTGACGCAGAAGGCCGGCGCGCGGATCGACCTCGATCTCGAGGGGCTGCTCGCGATCCCGCGTTCCCTTGGCTACACAGTCGAGTACCGGCGCGCGGAGCGGCCCTCGGCGCTCGTTACGCCGTAGCGCGACATGCGCGAGTCTTCGCCAACGCCATACGAACCCGCAAGCTCGCCAAGGTCGCACAGGCGAAGCTCGACGCGCAGCGCTCGAGCGAGCAGTTGACGCGGAGCCGGCTCGGTGCCGGCCCCACTTCGCGAGACGAGGTCTAGCCGCTCGCCTCGAGCTAGCCGCTTAGCGCCTCGCACAGCGCCGCATCGTCGGGCGGCGTTGCAAGGCCCGGGCCGGCAGCGAAGACAACATTGAAGTTCGCGTCATAAACGACCCGTCCGACCTGCTGGTAGACCACGCCCTCGTGCGGGAGCGTGATGACCTGATTGATCCCGGCGTCGGCGATGCCGGCAATCGAGCCGTCGGGGTCGTACGTGATCTTGTCGGCGAAGGTCTGGACAGTTCTCAGCGTCGTGCCGTTCGCCGAGAACGATTCCCGGAAAGCGCCTCCGTAGTTCGTGACAAGTGTCTTTACAGGTTGCCCGTTCACGCCGAAGAAGTCGTCGATCTTGATCAGGCCGGGACCCTGCTCGACTGTCACTGGAAACGAGCAGAGATCGCCCGCCGGGATCACGGAGACAAAGTCGAGCGGGAAGATCGTCGTCTGCTTTGTGAGGGCGGCCGAAGACGACACGGTGACCAATGCTCCGATCGCCGCGAGTACGGCGACCAACGCCTTTATCTTGAGCCCCATCGCAGCTCCCTTCGTAGTTGCATGAGACCTCCTTCCGTCGAGGTCCCAGCATCGAGCTCGGGGCTCAGATTGCGCTCAGAACCCGCTCAGACGTTTGGACGCCTGGCCCACCCGAGTCAAATGCGTACTTCATTGCTTCCTCGATCTCAAGGGAGCGACCTTGTTCAAGCCACAACTCCCGACGGACCGCGCCGGCGGCATTCAAGCGATCAATGACCCGATCGTAGGCCAGCTTGTCATTCGGCTCGTGCGCGAGACCCACATCGGCCATGAGGGTTTCGAATGCGCCGAGAAGACGCCCGGCGCGCTCGAGGTCGCCAGTTGCCGCCGCGAGATCGGCGAATCCTTCCAGGCATTGTGCGATGTGCTCTTTCCAACCTAGTTCCCGACACCTGCGCAGCGACTCGACCAGGGATGTCCACGCCTCCTCGTATCGAGCGTCCGCAATATCCACAAACGCGAGGTCGCACAGCGCCTGTGCCGTCAACCGCTCGAAGTTGTTACTTCGAGCCAACGCGAGTTCAGCTTGTAACCGTTCTCGTGCCTCGGCATACCTGCCTGCGACAAAGGAGTGGAGACCGAGGTTGCAGAGCCTGCGAGCATTGACGTGAGCCCACGCGTCGCCGAGATGCTGACGGAGCGAAACGATCTCGTTTGACAGCGCTCGAGCTTCTTCCTCGCGACGGTCGAAGCCTGCGAACAGCAACAGAGCGACGAGTTCGTTCGCCAGGCCAAGATTGTCACCGGCCTCTCTGTAGTAGGCGGCGGCCTGCTCATGCAGTCGCCGCGCCTGCTGCACGTCGCCACTCTTGCTCGTAAGTCGGGCAGCCGCGGCGCTGGCACGCGCACGCAGCCTGATCGCTGAGTCGCCGTTGTCGTTCAACGGCGCGAAGATGCGGTGAAACCCCTCCTGGTAGCGACCCTGGGTGAGCCAATAGGTCTGGCCGAGGGCAGTTGCCAGCCGCAATTCGAGCTTCCCCTTTCCTGATTGCTGAGCCCAGCTCAGAACTGCATGGAAGTTGTGGTCGTCTTGAGCGAGGCGCCCGAGCCAAACCGACTCATCACGATGCGCTGAGAAGTGGGTCTCCGCCTCCCGCGCCAAAGCGAGGAAATGCGCGGCACATCGCCGCTGAATCCACTCCTCCTCGTTTGATTCCGCGAGCCGCTCGAGGGCGAATTCATGAATCGACTCGAGCATCCAGAACCGCTCGTCCCTATGGCGGAGAAGACTCTTCTCGACCAGTGACTGCAGATCGTCCAGCTCGGCCTCCGCCACCGCTTCCGCGGCCTCGAGAGTGCACCCGCCCGCGAAGATCGAGAGGCGAGCGAAGAGCCTCTGCTCATCGGCCGAGAGAAGGTCGTGGCTCCATTCGATCGTTGCTCGCAACGTCCGCTGCCGGCGCCCAGCATCGCGGCCACCTTTCAAGAGGTCGAGCCGCTGAGCGAGGCGGTTGAGCATCTGGCGCGGACTCATCACGCTCAGCCGCGCGGCGGCAAACTCCACTGCTAGCGGGAGGTTGTCGAGCCGCCTGCACAGCTCTTCGACCGTCTCGTCCGGCGATGTCCTCCCACGCACGCAGAAGAGCTCGACTGCCTCCGAGTCGTCGAGTGGGAGGACCTCGTACTCGACTTCGCCCTTCACCCTCAGCCGCTGCCGGCTCGTGACAATGACGGAGAGGTTTGGACAAGCCTCCACGAGGGCCGCCAAGTCGACTGCGGCGTCGAGCACCTGCTCGAGGTTGTCGAAGATCAGAAGCGGCCTTCGGTCGCCAATGAGCGACGCTACTCCTCCCTCCTTTGCACCGAGGACCTGGCCCGCTGCATCGAGAACGAGCCTCGCGTCGCGAACAGGCGCCAAGCCGACCCAGAAGACGCCGTCGGGAAGCTTTGCGGCCGTTCGGTATCCCGCTTCCAACGCAAGGCGTGTCTTTCCCGACCCCCCGGCCCCGGTCAGCGTGATCAGCCGCGAACCGGACTCGAGCAGCGAAATGATCTCGCCCAGTTCACGGTCTCTTCCAATGAACGAGCTCGCCGGGCGCGGCAGGTTCCCCACCGACGCCCTCGGAAGAGGCGGCAACGGTCGCCCGCCCTGCTGGAACAGTTCCAACGACGGGTCGTGGCGCAGAATCGCCTGCTCGAGCTCCTTGAGCGCAGGGCTGGGCTTGATGCCCAGCTCTTCCGCGAATGCGCGACGAGTGTCCTGGTATACAGCGAGTGCGTCGGCTTGTCGCCCGGCGCGATAGAGCGCAAGCATGAGTTGTACGCGGAGGCGTTCGCGGAATGGATCGTTCCGCACGAGCACCTCGAGCTCACCAAGAACCTCCGCGTGACGGCCCAGTGCGAGCGCCGCGTCCATCAGGTCTTCGAAAGAAACCGTGCGGCGCACCTCGAGCCGATCGACCTCCGGCCAGGCGATCCTGTCCAGTGCCACGTCTTCCAACAGCCGTCCCCGCCACAGGGCGAGCGCACGGCGAAGAAGCGTCATGGCCTCTTCTGGCCGCTCGCTGCGAAGCGCCACGTGTCCTTCGTCGCTCAGCCGCTCGAACTGGGCAACGTCGAGTGCCTCGGGGCCAAGACGAAGGAGATATCCATGAGCGCGCGTTTCGAGCGACGCGCCGTCGCTCCGGCGCAACACCTTGCGCAGTCGCGAGACGTGCTCCTCGAGCCGGTGCGCTGAACTCGCGGGCGCTCCCTCACCCCAGAGCAGGTCGATCAGGTGGTCGCGGGGAACCGCTTTGTTGGCGTTGAGCGCCAGCGAGGCCAGAAGCGCCCGCTGCTTGGCGCCGCCGATCTCCATCGGACGCTCGCGATCCTCGACCTCAAGGGGCCCGAGAAGCTTGAAGTACATCGTGACTCCTGCTGCTAGACACGGAGACGGTAACGCCGCCGACTCGCGTCAACAAGAGGGTTAAGACCGCGCTGCGCGCCTGGCTTCTAACGGGCTCGCTCGTAGACGTGAACCTGAGCTCCGTCCGGCCCGACCGTCTTGGTCTCGGCAAGGTCGAACTTCAGCCGGTCGATGCCGTCAGGAAAGAGTCGCCGGCCGCGCCCGAGGATCGTCGGGAAGACCATCAGCCGAAGCTCGTCGACCAGGTCTGCCTCCAGCAGCGTCCTCACGAGGGTGCCGCTGCCTGCAACGAGGATGTCGCCTGCGGTCTGGTCCTTCAGCTTGGAGATCTCACCGACCACGTCGTCCGAGATGACTGTCGTGTTCTGCCACTCCGGGTTCTCGAGCGTGGTCGAGACGACGTACTTCGGGTCGCTGTTGAGCTTCTCCGCGAACGGGCCCTCGCGCGACGGCCACGCCGCAGCGAAGCCTTCGTAGGTCTTCCGCCCAAGCAGCTGGACCTCCGCCTCCATCAGCTCGTCGAGCTTGAACTTGTCGCCCTGTTCGCCGCGGTCGTACTCGAAGGTCCAGCCACCGTGCTCGTAGTCCTCGGCGCCGCCTGGATCCTCAAACACTCCGTCGATCGAAACGAACTCGGTCACCACCAGCTTGCCCATCGCGTCCTCCTTGCCGAGATTGTTCTCTTTTCAAGACGCAGACGAGGCCGGTAAGTAATCGGTGGCAATCGAAGAGGAGTGCCTCGATGACCCGGACATCCGCACGATCGACGTCCTCGCAGTAAGTAGCGAACGGGGACTAAACCGCGGCTTCGGCGCGCGCCACGAAGCGCAGCTCCGGCACCGTGTCTAGCTCGCCTACGTCGCGCGCGAGCTCGAGGAACGTCAGCAGCCCGGCGCGCTCGCGCGGGCCGAACGAGTAGCGAAGCTTCTCGAAGTACCTCGCCAGGAAACCGGCCGGATACCCGTAGCGCTCGCTCGACTCGAAGGCGAGCTGCTCCGGTTCTGCCCGGGCTCGGCGGACGGACGCGACCAGCGCTTCCTCGAGCTCGTCGAGGCCTGCCGGAACTGGTTCGGGCGCGGCCCAGACGGCGAAGACCATCGGCAGCCCGGTGCGATCGCGCCACAAACGTCCGAGGTCGTGGTGGGGAGTCGGGTCCTCGAAGGCGGACTTCAACGCCGCATCCCCGATCAGCAGCGTTGCCTCAGCCTCCTTG
>DATFXA010000073.1:0-5865 GCA_035258645.1 Gaiellaceae bacterium | reverse complement strand
TGATCGCGTCCTACGGTGGCAACACAGTCCTCGCGGCGACGAAGTTCGCCGAATGGGCTCCCGACGATCTGAACGTGACGGTGCTCGTCGACTTCGAGAACGATTCTGTCTCGACGGCGCTGGAGGTGGCTCGCGCGCTCGGCCCCAGGCTCTGGGGCGTGCGGCTCGACACGTCGGAGGCCCTCGTCGACCGGTCGCTCTGGGACGAGCTCGGCGACTTTCGGCCGACCGGCGTCAACGAGCGGCTCGTCCGGAACGTTCGGGAAGCGCTCGACCGCGACGGCTTCGAGCGGATCAAGATCGTCGTCTCCGGCGGCTTCACGGCTGAGAAAATCCGCGAGTTCGAGGAGCGCAGCGTGCCGGTCGACTCCTACGGGGTTGGGTCGTCGCTGATCCGCGGCTCGAACGACTTCACCGCTGACATCGTCCTGACCGACGGCCGTCCGTCGGCGAAGGCGGGTCGCCGCTTCCGGCCCAACGAGCGGCTCGAGCCCGTTGCCTGAGCTTCCGCTCCCGCCGTTCTTCGACCCGGCGCGCGTCGGCGAGGTCTGGCGGGTTCCCTATGAGGATCGCGCCCGCGAAGCGGCCGCTTGGGCGGACGAACAGGGCCTTCGCCCGGCTGCCGAGGACGAGTTTCGTCTCTGCCTGCTCGCCGTCGACGTCCAGAACACGTTCTGCATCCCGGAGTTCGAGCTCTTCGTTGCAGGCCGCTCGGGCACCGGCGCGGTCGACGACAACCGCCGATTGTCCGAGTTCGTCTACCGCAACCTCGGGCAGATCACGCAGATCTTCCCCAGCCTCGACACCCACCACGCGATGCAGGTCTTCCATGCGATCTGGCTTGTCGACGAGCAGGGGAACCATCCGCCTCAGTACACGCTCGTCTCGGCCGAGGACGTCGCTGCCGGACGCTGGCGCGTGAACGAGGCGGTCGCCGAGGCGCTCGGCATCGGCGTCGACTACGTAGAGCGGCACCTCGCCTACTACACACGAGCGCTGGCCGACGGCGGGAAGTACGACCTGACGATCTGGCCCTACCACGCGATGCTCGGCGGCATCGGCCATGCGCTCGTGTCGTCGGTCGAGGAGGCGGTCTTCTTCCACGGAATCGCCCGATACAGCAACCCCGAAGTCCAGGTCAAGGGCGACAAACCGCTGACCGAGCACTACTCGATGCTCGGGCCGGAAGTGACCGTCGGGCCCGACGGCGACCCTCTTGGTGAACGGAACACTGCGCTGGTGGACAAACTGCTCACCTTCGACGCCGTCGTCGTGGCCGGCCAGGCCAAGAGCCACTGCCTGGCGTGGACGATCGACGACCTGCTCGCGGACGAGCGTGCGGGAGAGCCGCTCGCCGAGCGCACCTACCTGCTCGAGGACTGCACCTCCCCCGTCGTCGTTCCAGGCGTCGTCGACTACACGGACGAGGCGGACGCCGCCTTCGAGCGCTATCGAGACGCCGGTATGAACGTTGTCCGCTCGACGGAGCCGCTCGAGAGCTGGCCTGGCCTCGCGGCTCGCGCCCAGCGTTAACTGTTGACGAATCGGCCCTCCCTGCCGATAACGAGAGAGGATGGGCTGGCTGTTTTGGTTCCGGAACGGGGTCAGCGACTGGCTGCCGGTGCTGCTGGCGGCGTTGCTGATCATGATGGTCTACATCCTGTGGCGCACGCTGCAGGTGATGCCGCGGGTGACCGCTGCAAAGACGATCTCGTCCGATTCGCGCGTGACCTGGGCCGACGTCGCCGGACTGCAGGAGGCGAAGGAGGAGCTCGAGGAGGTCGTCGACTTCCTTCGTGAACCGGGCCGATTCGCGCGCCTGGGCGCCCGCGTCCCGAAGGGAATCCTGCTCTACGGCCCGCCCGGGACAGGCAAGACGCTGCTCGCGAAGGCGATCGCAAACGAGGCCGGCGCGAAGTTCTACATGCAGAGTGCCTCCGCGTTCGTCGAGATGTTCGCCGGACTCGGGGCCGCGCGGATCCGGAAGTTGTTCGAGGAGGCCCGGGCCAACGCGCCCTCGATCGTCTTCATCGACGAGCTCGACGCGGTCGGTGCCAGCCGCAGCGGGCACTCGTTCAACCGCGAGAACGACCAGACCCTGAACCAGCTGCTGGTCGAGCTCGACGGCTTCGAGTCGCGAGACGAGGTCGTCGTCATGGGCGCGTCGAACAGGCTTCAGGACCTCGACAAGGCGCTGCTACGGCCCGGACGCTTCGATCGCCAGGTGCTGATCGCCGCGCCCGACCTCGCCGGGCGCGAGGAGATTCTTGCCGTCCACACGCGGGGCAAGCCCCTCGCCGCCGACGTCGACCTGAAGCTCGTTGCCCGCCAGACCGCCGGCCTGACCGGCGCAGAACTGGAGAACATCGCCAACGAGGCGGCGATCTTTGCGGGCCGCCAGCAGCAGCAGTTCATCCACCGCGAGCACTTCGATGCCGCGATGGAGCGAGTGGTGGCCGGGTTGCAGCAGCGCCGCGTGGTCACCGAGAAGGAGAAGCGGATCCTGGCGTACCACGAAGGCGGGCATGCGCTGATGTCCCACCTGGTCGGCGACCTGCTGCCGGTGCAGAAGGTGACGATCATCGCCCGCGGCCAGGCACTCGGCTACACGCTGAATCTGCCGACGGAGGAGCGCTACCTACACACGACCGAAGAGTTCCAGGATCTGCTCACGGTCTGCCTCGCCGGGCGGGCCGCTGAAGAGGTCGTCTTCGGCCGGGTGACGAACGGCGCTGCGAACGACCTGGAGAAGGCGACAGAGATCGCCCGGGCGATGGTCTTCGAGTTCGGAATGTCGTCTTCCGTCTCCTCTCGGACGATGCGCGCCGACAACTACGCCCTCTCCGAAGAGACCAAGCGCATTCGCGACCAGGAGCAGGCGCGACTCACGGACGCGGCCTACGAGCAGGCTCAGCGGCTGCTGCGCAAGCACCGCGCCGTGCTCGACCGGATTGCGAATGCGCTGCTGGAGCGCGAGACGCTCGACCGCGAAGAGCTGGACGTGCTGCTGGCAGACGTCGAGCCGGAGTCGCGCTCGAGCGAGACCGCCGGCACGGTCAAGGTCGTCTCGCTGCCCGCCGACTAGCGCGACCCTGGTAGGTAGCATCGCCCGCGTGCAAGCCCGCGGGATCCACCATCTCGGCGTTGCCGTCGAAGACCTCGATCAGGCCGTCAGCACGTACGAGCGTCTTTTCGGTGCCCGGCTCGAGCACCGGGAGACGGTTCCCGAACAGGGAGTCGAGGCGGCATCGCTGAGGGTCGGCGAGGGCCGCGTCGAGCTGCTGGCGTCGCTCGGCGAGGAGACCCCGGTGGGAAAGTTCCTGAGCAAACGCGGGCCGGGGATGCATCACGTCGCCTACGAGGTGGCTGACGTCGGCGTGGCGATCGGAGAGCTCGCCGAGCAAGGCGTCGAGCTGGTCGACGAGAAGCCGCGACGGGGTCTGTTCGGGCTCGAGGTCGCGTTCCTACATCCCGACGCCGTCGATGGTGTCCTCTCGGAGCTCGTCCATGGCTGACGCTGACGACCGCGTCGTGGTCGAAATCGCCTTCGACGGCGGGCAGATCATGGGCGCTCGCCTCACGAGCTCATCGGCCGACGAGCTCGAGCAGGCGCTGGCCTCGCGTAGCGACGGCGCCCTGACGCTCGACGCCGACGACGGGCGCTACATGATTCCCCTCGCCCGAGTGGTCTACGTCAAGCGGTTCACGCGCGAGGCGAGGCTCGGCTTTACAAGCAGTTCGTAACCAGCGGGTTACGCGAGGGGCGCCCGCGGGCATTCCTCGCACGAATGGGAAATGAAGCGGCAGCGAGGGCCGCGCCGAGCCGCGCCGTCTCCTCGGAGGAGTTGGCGCAGCTCGTCGAGCGGGCGCAGCAGGGGCGCCGCGACGCGCTCGAGGAGCTCTACCTCCTCCACTTCGAACGCATCTACAGCTACCTGCACATGAGCGTCGGCAACCGCCACGACGCCGAAGACCTGACGACGCAGGTCTTCGTCAAGATGCTCGAGTCGATCGGCAAGTTCCGCTGGCGATCGGCGCCCTTCTCTGCCTGGCTGTTCCGGATCGCGCACAACCTGGCGATGGACCACTTCCGAGCCAATAAGCGCTGGCAGCCCGAGGAAGAGGTGCCCGAGCCCGATCCAGGAGAGGGCAGCGCGGCCGAGGAAGAGGCCTTCGAGTCGATCGGGCGGCAGAACATGCTCCACCTGATCCAAGGACTCTCCCACGAGCAGCAACAGGTACTGACGCTGAAGTTCGTCTTCAACTTCTCGAACGCCGAGGCAGCAACGATCCTCGGGAAGACGGAGGGCGCGATCAAGTCGCTCCAACATAGAGCCCTTGCGTCGCTCCAGCGGCAACTCCAGCCGCGCGGTTCAGCCTAGGCTCCATAAGCCATGGCACTTTCGGTCGGCATCGTCGGCCTCCCCAATTCCGGCAAGACGACACTCTTCAAGGCGCTCACCCGGACCGGGGTGCCCGTCCCCGGCCGGGAGAACGTCGGCATGGCGACGATTCCCGACGAACGTCTCGAGCAGGTCGCCGCCGTCGAGAGCGCCAAGAAGATCACGCCCGCTGCGCTGCGCGTGGTCGACGTTCCCGGCACTGGCGCCGAGCTGCTGGGGAACCTGCGGCAGGTCGACGCACTCCTCGTCGTCCTCGATGCTTGGTCGGGAACGCGGAACGCGGACGACGATCTGGTCACTCTTCAGCTCGAGCTGTTGATTGCGGACCGCGACCACGTCGAGCGCCGGCTCGAGCGCGTGCGGAAGCAGGCGAAATCGGGGGATCCGCAGCTCCGGGACGAGGTCGGGCAGCTCGAGGTCGTGCTCGCTCACCTCGAGGCGGAACGACCGCTGTCGGAGTGGCCGAGTGACCTGCCGCCGGGGCTCGAGCCGCTGACCACGAAGCCTCAGATCGTGGTTCCGAACGGTCCGGGCGGCCTGGACGCCAAACTCGAGGCCGAGCTCGCGGAACTGCCGGACGACGAGGCGGCTGCCTTCAGGGAAGGCTCGGCGGGCGCGCTCGGGGAGATCGCCCGGCGGTTGTACGAGGCAGTCGATCTGATCTCCTTCTTCACCGCCGCCGAAAACGAAGCGCGCGCGTGGCCGCTGCGCAGTGGCCAGACCGCGCTCGAGGCGGCGGGGACGATCCACACCGACATCGCCCGCGGCTTCATCCGCTGCGAGGTGATCCGCTGGACCGATTTCGTCGAAGCGGGCTCGCGATCCGAGGTCGTGAGGCGCGGGGAGCAGCGTCTCGAGGGCAAGAACTACGTCGTCGAAGACGGCGACGTCCTGAACATCCGCTTCAACGTCTAGGGGGACTGGCACCGGGTCGGTGCCAGTCCCTGGAAGACGTCAGCAGCAACAGCCGCCGCTGCAGTCGCAGTCACAGCCACAGGTGCAAGCGGCCATGGGCCTCCTTTCATCGACCGTGTTCGATGAAGCGACCGTAGCTGATACATTGATGAGCGTCAATGAATAAGCTCCGCGTTCTCGAACAGCCCTGCTGCGCGCCCGGCGCCCCGCCCTTGCCGAAGAAGTCCGCCGAGGCGCTGGCCGACCGGTTCAAGGCGCTCTCCGATCCAGCTCGGGTCGCGATCGTCAACCAGCTCGCGGGTCGGGGCGAGGTCTGCACCTGCATCCTGACCGGGTTCCTCGGGCTCTCACAGCCCACCGTGTCTCACCATCTGCGCGTTTTGAAGGAAGCCGGCTTGATCGAGATCGCCCGACGACGAGGGACCTTCACCTTCTATCGCCTCGTGCCCGAAGCCGTGGAGCAGCTGGCGTTCGCGCTTGGCGGTAGTCCGGCTCCCGAAGGGGTGCTCGTCACTCCTGAGCGAGCCGTCGCGTGGTAGCCGCTCAG
>DATFXA010000072.1:0-7637 GCA_035258645.1 Gaiellaceae bacterium | reverse complement strand
GAACGAGCTCGCCGACAGGATCAACGACTACATCGAGAAGTCGCTGGCGGAGGCCCTCGAAGGAGCCGTCCAGCTGACGCCGCTCGAGGCGGTCAAGGCAGTGCTCGAGGCGCCGTCTTCGAAGGAGCGCCACGTGGCGGGTGAGCGATCGCGCACGGCCAGGGCCCAGAGCCTCATCTACCTTTTCTTCGTTCTCGCGTTCGGCCTCGTGGGACTCGCCTGGCTGATCAAGATTCTGTTCGTCTAGCTCGAGCGGTCGGTCACTTCGTTCCCGCTAGCGCGATGCGTCCTGAGCCCGCTTCCATTCGGCCGACCCACCACGCTTGTGGTGAAGGCCGAAGTAGCGGGCGGGGAACCACCACTTCACCGCTCGGCCCAGCGCCGTTCTCCTGCACCAGCAGTCGGGATCGCAACCGCACGTTCGGTTGCGCGGATTGTGAACTCGCTGGATAAGGGTTCGCTGCATGATTGGACGGTAGCGCTTAGCCGATCCATCAGCGCCAGTCGTCGCGGAGCTCCTCGAGGTAGCCGGGCCCGTACACGCCGGTGAGCGGTCGGCTCGAGGGAGGCAAATTCGCTTTGTGGACGGCTCGCTCAGCGCCCGACGCGGTTCCGGCGGCTGAACACGTTCTCGCGCGCGGCCTGGACCCCAACCGCGAGGGCCCCGGTCAGGACGGCGGCTTCGCCGAGGGTCGAGACCTCGAGCCTGGGCGGGAAAGGAAGCCAGTCGGCCAGCAGCTGCCCGACGGGGTCGAGGAGCAGGTCGCCGTTGGCGCCGATGCCGCCTCCCAGGACGACCAGCTCGACGTCTGCGACGGCTCCGAACGGCGCGATGTGCAGGGCGATCCGGCGGGCGACCTCGGCAACCACGGCACGCGCGGCTTCGTCGCCTTCGCGGGCGGCGCCGAAGATCGTCCGCGGGTCCTCCGCGCGGCCGAGAACCTCCGCCGCCAGTTCCGAGACCTGCGGCGCGGCCGGATCGACACCGTCGAAGGCGATCAGGGCGAAGTCGATCTCGCCGGCGGCGCCGTGGCGGCCGCGGTGCAGCTCGCCACCGAGGACGACGCCGGCGCCCACGCCGGTGCCGATCGAGAGGAAGACGAAGTCGTCGACGCCTCGCGCGACTCCCCGCCACTGCTCGCCGAGGGCGGCGAGGTTGATGTCGTTCTCGAGCCTGATCGGGAGATCCAGTGCATGCTGCAGCTCGCTCGCGAACGCCCTGCCCTCGAGGCCGGCGACATTCTCGACCAGTCGCAGCAGACCGGTTCCCTGCTCGACGACGCCGGGGATGCCGACCACGATCCCGTCGATCCGGTCCCGTTCGAGGCCGGACGTCTCGAGCAGTGAGGTGTGCAGCCGCTCGATTGCCTCGACCGCCTCCGCGACCTCGGCGACCGGAAGCTCGACGTCCTGCCGCGCCCGCACCTCCCCGGCGAGATCGCAGATCGCGCCGCGCACAAAGCGGGCCCCGAGGTCGAGCCCGAACACGACCGCGGCCTCGGGGACGGGCTCGAAGTAGACCGCGCCGTAGCCGGGGCCGTCCGGGCGCTCGGCCGCCTCGCGGACGAGGTCGGCCTGCAGCAGCGACTCCAGCGCGAGGGAAACGGTCGGCTTCGAGATTCCCGAGCGGCGGGAGATCTCGGCCCGCGAGATCGGCGACCCGGCGCGGATCGTGTCGAGCACCGTGCGCTCGTTGAGGTCGCGCAGGAGGGTCGGCGTGGCTCGGCCGGATGAGGCCATCTCGTGAAGGACATTAACGCAATAGGGCGACGGTTCCTAGCTCTTGACGGCGGTGCTCGAACGTGAAAGAGTCGCCTCGTCTGGGTTCCTAACAAGATGACCAGCAGGCTCTTTCCGCGATGAAGCTCGCCGTCATCGGCGGCGGCTCCACCTATACCCCGGAGCTCGTGGCCGGTCTCGCGCGCGAGCGTGAACGTCTCGAGCTGAACGAGCTCGTCCTGCAGGACCCTGACCCCGAGCGTCGCGAGGTCGTCGGCGGGCTTGCCGCCCGGATGCTCGCCGCTGCCGGGTACGACGGCCAACTCGTGGTCACGGACGAGCTCGACCTGGCCCTCGAAGATGCCTCCTTTGTGCTGGTCCAGCTGCGGGTAGGCGGCCAGGCCGCGAGGCTCACCGACGAGACAATTCCGCTCGCCTGCGGGTGCATCGGCCAGGAAACGACCGGGGCAGGGGGTCTCGGCAAGGCGTTGCGGACCGTGCCGGTCGTGCTCGAGATCGCCGAGCGCGTCCGCGAGCTCGCCGCGGACGATGCCTGGATCGTCGACTTCACCAACCCGGTCGGGATCGTCGTCCGCAGCCTGCTCGACGCCGGCCATCGCGCAGTCGGGCTTTGCAACGTCGCGATCGGCGTGCAGCGCCACGTCGCCCGGATGCTCGACGTCGAGCCGGAGCGGGTTCTCATCGATCAGGTCGGCCTCAACCACCTGACGTGGGTGCGGGCCATCCACGTCGACGGCGACGACGTGCTGCCGGAACTGATCGAGGAGCGCGCCGAGGAGCTCGCCGGGAGCGCCGACCTGCCGCCGTCGCTACTGGAGCGGCTCGGCGTGATCCCGTCGTACTACCTGCGCTACTTCTATTTCCACGACCAGAAGCTCGAGGAGCAGCTCACCGGAAAGCCGAGAGCGGCCGAGGTGGCGGAGATCGAGCACGAGCTGCTCGAGCTCTACCGCGACCCGGCGCTGACGACGAAGCCTGCCCTGCTCGAGCGGCGCGGTGGGGCCTACTACAGCGAGGCCGCGACCCAGCTTGTCGCCGCGCTGGCGACCGACAGCGGCGACGTCCAGGTCGTCGACGTCCGGAACAACGGCACGCTGGCCGGGCTCGCTGACGACGACGCAGTCGAGATTCCGGCCCGGATCGGGTCGGACGGCGCGGCGCCGCTGCCGCAGGCGGCGCTCGCGCCGGAATTGCTCGGGCTCGCACAGCACGTCGCGGCCTACGAGCGGCTGGCGGCGCAGGCGGCGGTCACAGGTGACCGCGAGCTGGTCTACAAGGCGCTGCTCACGCACCCGCTTGTGGGCCAGGCACCGCAGGCCGAGCGCCTCACGGAAGAGCTGCTCGAGGCCGGCCGCCAGCACCTGCCCCAGTTCGCGTCGCGGGAGCCGGTTGGATGAGCCAACCGCTCGTGCTCGCGATCGACGGCGGCAACTGGAAGACCGACCTCGCGCTCGTACACGCCGACGGCGAGCTGCTCGCCCTCGTCCGCGGCCCGCTGAGCTCGCCGCACCACCTCGGCCTCGAAGGCTCGCTGGGCGTGATCGGCGACCTGCTCGGAGAGGCGCTCGACGAGGCGGGCCTGCCGAACGGCGACGGCCCGGTCGCGGAGGTCGGCCAGCTGCTCCTCGCGGGAGTCGACTTCCCCTCCGAGGTGGTGGAGATGGAGGCCGCGGCGAGCTTGCGGCGGTTCGCGAGCCGGATCTCCGTCGGCAACGACACCCTCGCGGTGCTGCGCGCCGGTACCGAACACGGCTGGGGGGTGGGCCTCGTGTGCGGCGCGGGGATCAACTGTGTCGGCGTCGCCCCCGACGGCCGGCACGCCCGCTTTCCCGCGCTCGGCTGGACGACCGGCGACTGGGGCGGAGGCTACGACGTCGGGATCGCGGCGGTCTCGGCCGCCGCTCGCAGCGAAGACGGGCGCGGCGAAAAGACGACGCTCGAGCAGGCGGTACCGGCGCACTTCGGTGAGACAATCCCCTCAGCGCTGGCCGAGGCATTCCATGCGGGCCGGATCGTCGACCGGCGCGTGACGGAGCTTGCGCCGGTTGTCTTCGCCGAAGCCGGCCACGATGCGGTCGCCGCCGAGATCGTCGACCGCCTCGCCGAAGAAATCGTGACGATGATCCGCGTCACGCTCGAGAGGCTGAGCCTCACGAACGAGCCGGTCGAGGTCGCCCTCGGAGGCGGGCTGATGCAGGCCCGCGACGAGCGCCTGATCGACGCAATCGAGGCAGGAGTCAAGAAGATCGCGCCCGCGGCGACCGTGGGCGTGACCAGTTCACCGCCGATCGTCGGCGCCGCCTTGCTCGGTCTGGACGAGCTCGGCGCCGGCGGGGAGGCGCAGCAGCGGCTGCGAGATGAGCTCGCGGCCAAGTTCCCAGGAGACGGTCAGAAACGACCGGGAAGGAGTCGAAGATGAAGCGTGTGCTGGTGCTCTTGCTCGCGGTGGCCCTGACGGCCGCGGCTTGCGGGGGCCACAAGTCGAGCTCGGGGAGCAGCGGCAAGGCAGTCACGATCTCGAACGAGCAGGGGACGACCTGGACCTGCGGGTTCAACCCGTTCAACTCGGACGTCAACTTCCTCTCGGCGGGGACCGTCTACGAGCAGCTCACGTTCGTGAACGGCCTCAAGAGCGGCCAGACCACGGACTGGCTGGCCTCGTCGTACAAGTGGGGCAACGCGAACAAGACGCTCACGTTCACGATCCGGAAGGGGGTCAAGTGGACGGACGGCAAGCCGCTGACGGCGGCCGACGTCCTCTTCACGTTCAACCTGCTCAAGAAGTTCCCGGCGCTCGACCTGAACGCCTCGTGGGCCGTGCTGAAGAGCGTCACGCAGAAGGGCAACCAGATCGTCTTCGAGTTCAAGACGGCGGCCGTCCCGTACTTCTATTACATCGCCGATCAGACCCCGATCGTGCCGCAGCACATCTGGTCGACGATCGCGAACCCGGTCACCTACAAGGACACCCACCCCGTCGGGTCGGGGCCGTTCAAGATGGGCTCGTGCTCGCCGCAGGTGATCAAGTACACGAAGAACGGCGACTACTGGCAGACCGGGAAGCCGACGATCGAGACGATCTACTACCCGGCCTTCACCTCCAACGATCCGGCGAACCAGCAGCTCGCCAGCGGCAAGGCCCAGTGGGGCAGTCAGTTCATCCCGAACATCCAGAAGTTCTACGTCTCGAAGAGCGACCACCACCACTACTGGTTCCCGCCGACGGTCAACGTCTCGCTCTTCATCAACAACAAGGACCCGATTCTCAAGGACGTCGCGGTCCGGAAGGCGATGGCCTACGCGATCGACCGTCAGAAGGTCTCGGAGATCGGCGAGTACGGCTACGAGCCGGCATCCAACCAGACCGGCATTGTCACGCCGACGTTCGGCAGCTGGCTGGACCAGGACCTTGCCAAGCAGGTGAACTACGACCCGCAGAAGGCAACGTCGATTCTCCAGTCGGCGGGCTACAAGAAGAAGAACGGGCTCTTCTACACGCCCGACGGCAAGCCGCTCTCCTTCACGATGATCAACATCGGCGGCTACTCCGACTGGGTCGCCTCCGCGCAGATCGTCCAGGAGAACCTGAAGGCGATCGGGATCAAGGTGACGCCCGAGAACCTGTCGAGCACGACCTACGATGCCGACAACTACGCCGGCAAGTTCCAGCTCAGCTACAACGGCAACCTGAGCGGTGGGCCGGCTCCGTACTACGAGCTTCGCCAGCTGCTCTACTCGAAGAACTCGGCGCCGATCGGCAAGAACGCCGCGACGAACTGGGAGCGCTACGAGAACCCGTCCGTCGACGCGCTGATCGACTCGTACGCCGCGACCGCCGATCCGGCGAAGCAGCACGAGATCGTGCGCAAGCTCCAGAAGGTGATGGTCGACGACATCCCGGTCATCCCGGTGACCGAGGGAGTCGACTGGTACCAGTACAACACGGAGAATCATTCCGGATGGGTCACCCAGCAGAACCCATACGCCCAGCCGTCCGCGTACGTGTATCCGGACTGGGCGGTGGTGGCCTTGCACCTGAAGCCGAAGTCATGAGGAGCTGAGGAGACTCGGGCATGGGGCGCGGTCGATGAGGTTCGTTGTCCGGCGACTGGGGTTCTTCCTGGTCACGCTGTGGGCAGCGGTCACCCTGAACTTCCTCATCCCGCGCCTCATGCCCGGCAACGCGGCGATCGCGATGATGTCCCGTTACAAGGGACACGTGAATCCGCAGGCGATGCACGCGCTCGAGATCGCCTTCGGCGTCAACAACCACCAGAGCCTGTTGAGCTCGTACTTCACGTACCTCGGCAACATCGCCCGGGGCCACTTCGGCATCTCGCTGACGTTCTTTCCGGACACGGTCTCGCACCAGGTGCTCCAGGCGTTGCCGTGGACGCTTGCACTGGTCGGGGTCACGACGATCCTCGCCTTCCTCTTCGGAACGCTGATCGGCCTGGTCTCGGGGTGGCGGCGCGGCAGCACGCTTGACGGCGTGCTGCCGCCGCTCTTCGTGATCACCTCGGCGTTCCCGTACTTCTGGCTCGCTTTGCTCGCGATCTGGCTCTTCTCGCTCAAGCTCGGCTGGTTCCCTGAGAGCGGCGGCTACGACGTGACGACCACCGTCGGCTGGAACTGGACGTTCGTGTCCGACGCCTTCACCCACTCGATCCTGCCGGCGCTGACGATCATCGTCACCGCGATCGGCGGCTGGATCCTGACCATGCGCAACAACATGATCACGGTCCTGACCGAGGACTACGTGCGCATGGCGCGCGCGAAGGGCCTGAAGCCGTGGCGCATCATGTGGACCTACGCGGGCCGGAACGCGATCCTGCCCAACCTCGTCGGCTTCGCGATGTCGCTCGGCTTCGTCGTCGGCGGCGCGATCCTCGTCGAGTTCGTCTTCAACTACCCGGGCGTCGGCTGGATGTTCCTGCAGTCGGTCGAGAACCAGGACTACGCGCTGATGCAGGGATTGTTTCTGATGATCACGGTGACCGTGCTGCTCGCAATCCTCGCCGCCGACGTGGCGACGGCGATTCTCGACCCACGGACGCGGGAGCGCGGATGACGCTCCCGTCGGTCGCGGACTCGGTCGAGCCGGCGGGCGCGACCGTCGGCTCCGGGCCGCCGGAGGAGGCGACCAGGCGAGGCGCCGGGTCCGACCTCTTCCGCGCGGTCGCGCACAACAAAAAGGCGCTCGTCGGGCTCGGGCTGCTGCTCTTCTTCGGCGTGCTCGCCCTGTTCCCGGGGGAGATCGCGCCCGACGACCCGCGCGCGAAGATCTACCCGCCGGGGCTCGGCCCCTCGTGGCACCACCTGCTCGGCACGACGGCCTACGGCGAGGACGTCTTCTCGCAACTCGTGTTCGGCACGCGCCAGTCGGTCCTGATCGCCATCGCGGTCGGCGGGCTCGCGACCGTGATCGCGGTGTTCGTCGGCGTCACGGCCGGGTACCTCGGCGGCACGACGGACGGCATCCTCTCGCTGATCACGGACGTAATCCTCGTGATCCCGATCTTCCCGCTGATCATCGTCCTCGCCGCCTACGAGCGGAATTCGGGCTTCCTCACGCTCGTGGTCGTGCTCGGCGCGCTCGGCTGGTCGTACGGGGCGCGCCAGCTGCGCTCGCAGACTTTGTCGCTGCGCAGACGCGACTTCCTCGAGGCCGCGGTCGTCCGCGGCGAGCGCAAGCGCTACGTGATCGTGCACGAGATCTTGCCGACCATGACCTCGCTGATCCTGGCGAGCTTCCTCGGCGCCGCGGTCTACGCCGTTCTCTTCGCCGCCGGCCTGCAGTTCATCGGCCTCGGCGACCCGAACAGCCAGAGCTGGGGGACGATGCTCTACTGGGCCGAGAACAACGAGGCGCTCGGCGCCGGGATGCCTTTGTGGGC